>WFTN01000464.1 GCA_015485455.1 Planctomycetota bacterium
CAAGACAAACGCTTAAGAAATCGCGACTTTAGATAATTGAAATTCCTCTCGTCTGGTTTCTCCATATACCGATCGTAAGCTTCAATGCGCCCTAAATCACGAGGCCAAAAAGTCGCGACGATCTCGTTTTTCTCACGCTTCTGGTCTTGCCAATACTCCATCATCTCTTCAGCAAAAGTAGAGAGCGACAGATCTTCGTCTCGACTCTCTAGAAGCCCCTGAATCGCCGATCGCATGTTAAAACGATAAGTACGGGCGCCAAAGAAGCCAGCTCGATGAGAAGCGTCTTGCACGGAATCAGTGAAAGCGAGAAGCTTCTTGTCCTTATTGTAGGGCGTCAAATACTGTTCGGAGATGGCAACTGAAAGAAGACTCGGAGCCCGCGAGCCCAAGATACGCAGAGCATCTTCGGCGCCACATTCAGGACAGCGAAAGAGAAAACGACGCCTCCGCCCTTCTCCAGAACAGGTCTGCTCGACGATAACATCCATTGCAAGCTCAGGGTCGAGCTCACCATCACTGGCATGGCCAAGAGACAAATCTGACAGATCTAATCGGTGATTTATTAATTCGCCTTCTAACTTCCCAGGCAGAATAAATGCACTCATCGGGGCCTTCTCCAGCCATGCGTGCCCAATGTCGCTCCGCTTATCAAGCACCTGCTGTTTGGTTTGATGAATCCTGGCCGCGAAGCCAGAACAACCGCAGTCGCGACAATGACCGATTGGCAAATAGCGCGCGTCTTGAGTTGAATGAATCTCATCTTCCCATGCGAATGCGGGTGCGGTGTCAACACGACGCATCAAGGCGCGAAGCTCACGCACCCACAACTGCACTTGAACGCTCAAGAATGGCGCTTCATCACCCTGCAATGTTCTTGTCCGCGCTTTAGAAATAAGCGCCACATAGGACTCCAACAGGGCCCTACGTACTTCGGGGTCACGATCATTCCAACCGTCTTCTGCGTCTGACAGCGCCAGATCTATTTGGTCAAATGCCTTGGGCCTGCCCCCAATTATCTCCAGGAGAGATCGCAACAGACCATGACCGCTGAGGGCTTGCCCCAGCTCGAATGGGTTATCGAAGGTGCGACCAAACCAAATCCGCTCTTGGGCCTCATAGTATTCGGACACGGACGATGCCATGTCAGGATCAAGCTCACTCAATCCGACGTTGGGTGTGACTGTATCTTCAAACACATCTCCCAATGCCTCATTGGCCGTTTGCCGATCCTCACGAACCAAAGAAGAACGATCGAACGTGACGCCAAAAATCTCTGAAGCAAACCGCGTCAAGGCTTTGTCAGAGTCAACATCTTCGCCGCCGATCGTTGCAGAAGTGCCCACACAACAAATACTGTGTTTGTCATGGGTGGGTACCCCAAGCCTCGCCTTCAATCGGCGAATCAAACAAGCGATGTCACTGCCTTGGGCGCCGTCATAACTGTGCAATTCATCAAGCACGAGATAGCGCAAAGTTGCTGGGCGATTGAGCCGCCAAAGGTCTGCATCCTCGGGTCGAAGGAGCAGGAAATCGAGCATCTTGTAATTCGTAAGCAAGATATCCGGCGGCGATTTGCGCAACACATCTCTTTGATCCACCAGATGTTCACCGTCAGCTCGCCCATGGGTTCCTTTGCCTCCCACATAGAGCCCAGCCGTCACCCCAGAGTCTTTGAGGTGCTCATCATCGTGCAGCATCTTCGCCAAGCGCCTGGCTTGATCACTGGCCAAAGCATTCATCGGATAGAGAATGATTGCCTTGATGCCATCAATACCCGCCTTGCGTTCTCGCACACAATGATCGAGCAAAGGAAAGAGAAAACACTCCGTCTTTCCTGAGCCGGTACCTGTCGTCACCAAGGTGTGCTGAGGTTGCCGACCGTCTTTTGATCTAAGATTGCGAAAGGCCTGTAGTTGATGAGCATAGGGAGGAAAACTTGGCATAAGATCAAGGGGTTGCTCCTCTGCAACAACATCGATCTCTCCGGTGCGAAAGGGCAAACGAACATCCAGCCACGGACCGCGGAATATGCCCCGCTCGCTCTCAAGAAACTCAAAGAACGCCGCAACAAATGCCTCATCGGCGAAACCAAAGGTTGCCCTCAGATAATCAAGGATACTCCGTCGAACTTGTTCAACAACTACGCTGGGAATCATCCCTCACTCCATGCCAATCAGTCTCATGCCGAGCTTGAGCCCAATTTAGCAATCCTCCCCCTTCTGTCCAGTGAGCTCAAATGGAGGTCATTTGGTGACGAAATCCACAGCTCCTGCTACTATCAGGCCCAACGCAAGAGATATAGAGGAATCGAATGGCTGTCACGCGACCCGAAGACAAGGATTTGCTCACAAAGCTCTTTGACGAAGTGGATGAATTAATGGATCCAAAGATCCGATCGCCTTGGAAAAGGGTCCGAAAACGACAAATCAAGCGGACTGACACCGATGGTTGGCATGGCGAACTGGCAAGAAACGGTGGCATCACCTTCGAAGTCTGGATTGACAGGTGGGCCAGCGGCAAGGATGGTCTGCGGCAGTGGTGGTACGGTTTCGCCGGAGAAACCCCAATGGCCCGGCGAGCTATCGCCGAGGCGGCCCATTGTATCGACCCCGAGATCAGGGTGCTTAATGACGAAGCACAAACACGCTCATTGTCGATCCGAGGTCACACTTCGCTAGCCGAAAAAATAGACTTAGAAGATTTTGATGAGATCATTTGGGAGAATTACGAATGGGAGCGAACTGCGTTCCTGGGAGTCTTTTCACGAAATCGTTCCTTGAACAACCCGCCTTATCTCCTTGCAGACGAGATCGTCGAGTTCTTCAGTACTCACTCTGCGGAATTCGTCGACTCAGAACCACTAATTTACCCAAAAGAAGGTCAAGATAAGGTCGTCACTCATTTACGGAAGGAACGCTCCAATTCTTTTGTCCGCAACATGAAAGCTGCCCAAGGACCAGCCTGCGCTGTCTGCAGAACTGACCCACGAGAGATTTATGGCAAGGAGGTCGGCGAGACCATCGTTGATGCTCATCACCTCATCCCACTTAAAGACTGCAAAAAGCCAAGACGTCCTCAGCGCCAGGACTTTGCCCTCGTCTGCCCCAATTGTCACAGAGCGCTTCATCGTCTTAAGAGCGGTACATCCGCAGTCAGTGTACTACGCCGCCTTGTGAAGAGAAACAGGGCGAGAAATGAGGCTAAGTAGAGAAGGCGCCCACGATCCATCCAGTGCTCAACGCCACAGTCATGCTGGATAAGGTGCCAACCAAGACATACTCAGCGAAGTCTGAATCGGCTTCCATTGCTTTTGACCGAACGATACCCTTAGCGGCAATCAGAAGGCCAAGAGCGCCATATTGCCCAGCCAGGACAAAGACATAAACGAGAATACGTTCGAGCACACCAATCTTCCAACCCGCTCTTCTCTTAGCAGCCCCGTCACTCCCAAGTTCATCGGCCTCTTCTTCCGCTGGATCATTTTTGGTCTCCGGCTTCGCTCCAAGAACCACACTCACCACAGTTGAACCACCACCCAAGATGAAACAAAATCCTGCCAAGGTGAAAAGCGAACCAGCCAAAGCGCCGGAATTCGTCGGGAGGACTAAGATCGGTGCCCTTAACGACAATTGATCAAAAGTCACAAGCAAAGGAATCACACAGAAAACAAACAAATGTCCACCAAGGCGAACGCCCCATCTCAGGTCTTCAAGAGGAATGAGATGTCCAAGAATTTTGCAATTCGGCAGTTTCATCAACAACGACAAGACCGAGAATATCACGACCCAATGCAATTCATGGACTATCAAGCTCATGACGATGCCAAACGCTAAGGAAGATGCGAATGCTCTCTTTGTCGTCTTGCTACTTGGCATTGGGTTGGCGAAATGGACCACCGACCATAGCAGCAATGGTTGGGCCCAAAGCAAGCGTGTTGATGGGGACAAGATGGATGTCAAATCGACTGGGGGCATCAATGAACTCAGCTATTTTGGGAGACTCTCACTTGTGTGATCGATGAGGCTCTTCAAACCCCGCTCTACCAAGACATGCAATTCCCAATCGAGGTTCTTTGCATGCCTGCTAATATTCTGGACGCTTTGTTTCCACTCAATGGACACATCTGTCATCGTTTTTTCTTTACGGAGCTCGCTTGCCACTGCTGATTGCTTCTTAGTCCAGCCTCGCCTTTGAGTGCTGAGGGTCTGCCCGAGTGCCGTCATCGGAACATCCATATCAGCGCCAAATCCTCGAAACCCAACACCTCCCTTTCGTCGTCTCAACTCGCCTGTCATTAAGTCACGAGCGAAATGAAAGGCTGGCCCATCGATAGCCCCCACCGGCCGGTCAAGGGACGTATGAATTTCACCCTTGCCCACGGCAATTCTCAAATCAAACTGCATCTCCAAAGTCCACAAGATGTCAACGATGGGTGCCGAATGCTGAAGGAGCCCCTCACACTCGTC
This sequence comes from Planctomycetota bacterium, assembly GCA_015485455.1. GTDB lineage: Bacteria > Planctomycetota > DRQF01 > S139-23. The sequence continues at coordinate 4,470 of WFTN01000464.1, forward strand.
GCCCAATGTCAAAGTGAAAGGCGCAGCAATATCCGCTTCATATTTTTCGTTCAATGAATTTAGCGCCTCTTGGAGGTCATCTTGAATCTGCCATCGATCATCTTTGTATTGCCGCTTTGATTGGACCAAATCAGCCACGAAGGCATAGTAGTCGCGTGGATTCTTGTTTGTCATAAGTGACCTCAACTCAACCGATTCCAATTGATAAATAGATATAAACCAATATCAGTTGAAATATAATATTTAAACTTATTTCAATTGAAATAAGTTTATCAACTGAATTCAGTTGATATCAGAAAATCAATTAAAATCGATTGAGAACATAGAAACCAACTAGCCCATCTCCATTGTTCTTCCTCAAATCTGGGACACAAGCATGGCAAAGCCATCTCTTGCTTGAAACTTCTCCAAGATGTCAACGCGGGTTTTCTGAGAAACAGAAGCAAATATTAAGAAAGCTTGGGAATCTTCCGCTGAACGCTCCAAGAACATCAAAGAAGAAAGAGAAGACAAGTATCCTTCTCCCTTCCCCGCGATATTTAGCCACCAACTTCATGAATTCAAGACGCCAGAATGCCACTCCCGTATATCCAATCTATCAACAGAATTCCAAGCAAGGCGCTGCCATATTGGCCATCGCAGAGAGCCCGAGCATGTGTGCAAATCTGCGGTGTTGAAACCCAGACGAGACAAGCGGACATTCCCCAAGGTTAGGCAAGCCGAATCCAAAGGCCACATAGGAAAGTAGAAATCAAACAGCCATGATCCCTTGAGGGGTCACTTCGATCAGGCCGTATTGCAAAAGTTCCGTCTCGACAGTTTCACGGAATACTTGACGATCAAGTCCAACCGAACAAGCCAATCGGGCTTGGCCACATGGCCGGTTGCGTTGCCTAAGAAAGTTTAGAGTGCGGATGTGGTTGGGCCCGAAACCTCGATGGTCCATGCGGCGTTGCTTCAGCGCCTGCTCAACCAAGGCTCTGTCGATTATTGAGTATTCGTTTGCCAAGAGATGATCTTCCACGGACGCCAAGAGGGAAAGAGCCTTCCTTGGCGTTCCCATGGAAGCCTGAGCAATCATCAAGGAAGCTTCCGAATCAATGGGAGCACAAGATGCTTGTGACACAATATCCGCCAACTCCTCGTCGCTGTAACTCAAGAACTCTTCTTGCACAGTAAAGCGATCTCTCAGAGGTTTTGGCATAAGATTCGGATTCGTGGTGGCGCCAATCACGCAAACCTTCTTCTTATCCATGACGTCATAAAGTAACTCAGCCACACTTCTGGGTAAGCCATGGATCTCATCAATGAACAAGACACAGCCATCAACAACAGAAAGATCTTCCAAACAAGAAACAGCAACCCCAGTTCGTTCAATGAAGGGAGCTTCGGTCTCCACCGCAACCGCTCTTGCCATCGTGGTCTTCCCCAGCCCTGGAGGGCCAGTGAATAGAATGTGCCGAAGGGGCCGCTCAGCAACTCTGGCCGCCTGGCAAGCCACTCTCAGTCCTTCAATAACATGTTGCTGTCCTATGAGTTGCGAAAGATTCTTGCCCACGGCTTTGCCATGTTCAGGTGGCACACGTGTGCCACCATTTATTGCTTCAACAGAGATCCTAAGCCCTGAATGCCGAATCGGTTTAGCCAATTCGCGGCCATCTCGATCTGTGATCTTGATCTGATGAGGAGCCTGGCCCTTCACGACTAAGAATCCATCATGGATCATTCCGTGGCAGCGATTGCAAGCTGTTATCAAATTGGCAGCATCTGTTTTGCCTCCGTTCGCCCGAAAGACAATGTGATGGGCATGAAGATTCGATGCGCTGCCACAATGCACACATCGCCCGCCATCTCTGGCCAAAACACGTTTGCGAAGAGCTGGGGAAGTGGGCGCTGCTTTTCCACCACCGACAACGTGAGCATCACAGTGAATGGTACTCGCTTCCGCATCGCTCAATTCGATGGGCCCATCTTCCGTATTCACATGAGACTTGGCACAGCTTGGGCACTGCCCCACGGATACACGATAAAGCGAGTCTCTTGATTCTTGAATCCCTGGGGCACCAGCCATTTCACGAAGCCGGTATTCCGCCATGGCCAAGAGGACTTCCGCATCATCCAGCTCAGCCCCGGCCTCGGCACAGATCTTTCGTCTTGCCTGTTGCAGGATTTCATGAGCTGCCGGCGCTAGTTTTGCTCCGAACTGGAACCGTACGGAGGGAGTTCCCTTACCATCTTTGCGAGGCGCCCTGCCAAATTCAGCGCCTCGCATCTGCGCTTCCAATTGATGGCAGGAAAGTTCCAAGGCCCGCTCCAACCACGCCGCTTCGTTCTCAGGAGTGGCCACAGAAACCAACAAGCGCAATTTTGACCACGCAAGATGTCCATCGCAAAATGCTTGGTCAATCAGTAGGAGTTCTCGCAAGGCTTTGCCCACAGCGACCAAGTCACGAGCATGCCGCCTGTTCATTGACAACCTTTGGCAAGCGAAGTGAACAGCACTTGAGAAACCAAGTTCTTGGTGCAACCCCCGTCTTTGCATGTCATCCAAATAAAATGACAAACTCCGCCGGGCAATGTCGTTCGAGCGATGGCTGCGCACAAGCGCCTGCTCAAGCTCTCTTGCTTCAAGCCCTGGACGTAAACGGATACAACAATTCTTTGATCTAACTGCCTGTTTTGTACTCATGAAAGTAACCATGTTTAGGTCGAAACCGGTTCTTCATTGTACAAACCAAGGGGGTCATTTCTTCCTCAGCGGAGGCTATCCATTGGCAAGCTTGACCGAGAAATGTGCGTCGGGCGAAGCCTTGTAGTGAAGTTTGAGATCGGACATGAATTCCGAGAGTTGAGAGAACGATAGGTGGATACTTTGCTGCGCCGAACAAAGCGAGGCAATTTCTTGGATATCGCAGCGAGCATAGACGCGAAGGACTGCGGCTTGCACAACAATATCGATGTCGAAGCTTTCATTGAGATGATCCCCTCGCACATGCCGGCGAGGAACACCGCCAAACACGGCACAACTTTCAGAAGCGGCCGCAACATTGCTGATCAAGTCCACAAGTCTTGGATTGGAAACTCTCTTCTCAAGAACAAAACGACGCAACCGCCGTTCAATCCGAGATCGCAATTCCAATTCAGGACTTGGCATAAAGACCCTTCAGATCCTTGTGAAACTCGACCAAGAGAGTATCTGTACCTGAATGGCATTATGTTCTTGGGGGATGACGCTATCTCAATATAGTTGTCAGATATTCGTGAGAATGCGTACTTGTGCGGTGGCAGCTTCCTTTTGCGGTCAATCTCGATTTTTGAGGACTTTTCCGAAATCGCCGACCAAGTCATGTCCATCGTCTCTTGAATGATTTTGAAACCCCGGGCTTCAAGGCGCAAGACCGCTGTGGAGTTATAAGCCGTATCGGAAGCGAAACGTCTCAAACTGTCCGCCAGGAATTGCCAAAAAAGCGCCCGGTGCAATGCGCTATGTCGATACTTTGTGTTCCTGTAGATGGGCCCCCGTTGGGGAGCTATCAAGACATAGGCGGAAACCGCTGTTTGGTTCCCATTCCTTCCACCCCAATTTGAGGAGCAAGCTTGGCAAACCCCAGCCCTCGGCTTGGACTACTCACACTTTGGCGACCGCTTCTTGCAACGATTGGGACTAGGAGGTGCCTCTTAGGTGGACATAGAAAAGCGCTGGAATCAAGATGAGGTCGTGCGCCAGGTAATCGCCCGAGGCGATCAACAACTTGCTATGAGCCTTTTGCATGAGCCCTTCCCAAATCTCGGCGGTCAACTTAGACTTGCAATTGTCTCCATAGGAGATTTTCGTATGACTGATGGCATAGAGAAAAAAGATGGATACGACTCACCCCAGAAGGCAAATCAGCCTGATCCGGAAAAGATGGCGCTCGCTACTGCTGAGGGCATTCTTCCTGGCACTCTTTATTACGTCCGCCTATGTCGCCTCGCCTACAATCCAACGTGGATTGACAGCAACAACTGACACACCTTGCGAGATCTGGATGCTCATCATTGTGTCGACCTTCCTCGCCTCACTCCTGCTCCCACCCGACCGGGAATACTGGACCAATCGATATCCATTCTGCTGGCCGCCATCCTGGACGGTGCCGATTCTTGCCATTCCCATGTCAATTCTCTTCGGAATGATCCTGACCGGTACAGCGACAAGTTGGTTTCCAAAAAATAACATCCTGTTTCGTAGCAGCTCTGCTCTCATATTTCTTTTCTTTGGCTCAGCCATCTATTGGGCGAACTACGGTGGGGCCGAACTGCGTTTGGGAATTTCGAGATGGGTCACCCCCGGAATCATGACATCAGCGATCAATAAATCTGATGTCACCCAGTTGGATGGCCAAGATTTCCTAAATTGGATAGAAAATGAAGATCCAATCAGCGACGAACGCTTCGATTTCTTCCAAAGCGCTCAAGTCGCGGATGAGGTCTTCGACTCCCTCAAATTAAGCGAAATCGACAATGGCGGGCTACGGTCAATTGTTCTATTGGGTGAAGTAGGTAGCGGCAAGAGCAGTGTAGGACGCCTCGTCGCAACGAAACTTCGTTCCGCATATGCATCCAAAGTGAACTTCAGAAGCGTCGGATTATGGTCATACTCTGATGGCCCGTCCGCCGCAGCAGGGATTCTCACCGAGGTGACGAGCTGCATCAACAGAGAAATTGACATGCTTTCGCTTCAAGGACTTTCGAGAGAGTATGCGAAGGCCATTGATCTCGCAGGAACAACAGGCACGCTCCTCAACATTGCCCTGCAGAGGCAACGAACTCCCCAGGAAATCGTCCAGGTTATTGACGACATCCTTGCAGCAATTGGCAAGCATCTTGTTGTTTGGGTCGATGATATGGAACGTTTTCAAAGCATAGATACTGCCACCAACGAGATTGGCCCAGTGCTGGCGCTCTTAGAATCATTGCACAGTGCAAAGAATCTCACGGTCATAATCGCAACCGTAGCTGAGTGCAAGGCGCTCGACTACACCAGAATGGCATCACATCTGATCCTGATGCCAGAGAATTCGCCAACTAAGTTCTGGAAGATCATCGAGAAATTCATCACTGAGACATTTGAACAAAGCCCGCTGCTCCGCTGTGCCGATCCTAATTCCAACATCCCCCGTGAATTCTGGATGTTGGGGGACATTCAGACTTTCATGCCGGGTGAGCAGGTAGACAATTCCC
>WFTN01000465.1 GCA_015485455.1 Planctomycetota bacterium
CTTTGGTACCTGACCTATTTCAAGTACCGGGAGTTCTGCTCGCCGGGTTTGGATTCCTGTTTGAAAATGTCTCCGGCTTGGCGCGAAATGGCAAAACGGCCAGCGCAGGACATGGCCAAGGACCTCTTCAAGTTTGCCATGCGGTCGAAGAATTGGGGGATGTCGCCCATTCATCACAAGGGTTTGCGCTATGGCATTGTTGAGTTCTTAAAGGAAGCCGGTATTGGCACATGGTGTGACGCACCTACTTTGGTCCAAAGAGCCCGAAACCGCTATCTCAAAAACGCGGTGCGACCAGAACAAGCACAGGTTTACCAGGAGCGCCACAAGAACGCACCTTTCCCCAAACTCGCCTCTCCCGACATGATGCAGCGAGATTTGCAGGCTTGGCTCGTTGAAGGGCTTTGCCGGGCAGGTGTGATTGAGCTGGCCCGCCGTGGTCGGGAAAAGCGTCCTTGGGCTATTCGCCTCACGCCCCTGGGAGGCATGTTGCTGGGCTTAGAGATCCCCGCCGATGCCCCCAACAACGGCGTGGCCTTGATCGTCAATCCTGACCACGAGATCATCGCATTTCCCGAGAACTCGACGCCGAATTTGATTCAAGAACTGGGTCGATTTGCTAAGAGGGTCAAAGCTGACTTTGCACTCCACTATCACTTGAGCCACGAGAGTGTCCAAGAAGCCGCAGCCTCGGGCATGACCGCCGATGAAATCTTAGAGATCCTGAGTTCTCACACGCGGCATGGTATCCCGGATAACGTGGCTTTCTCCATTCGTGATTGGTGTGAGAAACTCTTGCATGTCAAGTCACGTCGGCTGTGGATCTTGGAAGTTGCCAAAAAGGAAGAGATGGATCGCATCGTTGGGCTCGCTGAAATCAAGAACATGATCGTAAGCCGCCTCAACGATACGATGGCTGAGGTTGAAGAAGACCCAAGAGAATCCGGCTTGGTCACTCTCCTTCGAGATCGAGGGATCTACTTTGGCTAGATTGGTATGCCTCAGAACCTTGATGTCATGAGCTTGTCCGGGGACCGCCGGGGGCATTGTTGTTGTTTCGTCCTAATTCTGGATGGACTTCAACAACGATGTTGACGAACTTGGGGGAAGATCTCTAAGATCAAATCTCCCGTGCCAGGGCGTCTTTGAGCAAACGACATGAAGCCTTCCGTCCTTTTTCCTTTCTTGCCCTTACTTCTCTGTGTCTCTGTTTGTTGCGGGCAAACAACGACGAAGCCATCCATGGATTCAAGTTTGGTGGCAATGTTGACCAGCCGTTACGCCGCAGAGCGGGCGATTGGGGTTCGTGTCTTGCTCAAGAAAGCGGATGAATCTGGTCTTGAAGACGAGGATTTTTTTGCACCCTGGCTCTCCCATGACCTTTCTTTGGTGCGCTATGGTGCGGCCCTGGCTCTGGCTCAAAACATGGATGCGGCCCGGGCTATCCCCAGAATGCTTGAAGTTGTTCGGCAAGAACCTTTGGTGACGCGGCGGGAATCCCTGGCCTGCTTGGCCTTCAGCGCGGCCTATGATTCCTGGTATGGTCCCATGGATTTCTTTGATGGTGAAGAGGGGATTTCCTGCATGAAGGCAGCGGCCTGGGATTTCGCCAGCAAGAAAATCAAAGACTTAGCTGATTGCGCAACTCTCACGACGAGCTTTTTACCTCTGGGAAAATTCGCTTCCATGGGGCCCTACGGTGTTTCAGCTTTAGCCCGGATCGCGGGTTCAAAGCTTGTCGATGCTGGCCAAAGGGCTTTGGCTATGTCTGCTTTGTCGCGGATGAACTCTCAGAACTTCTGGGAAAAAGAGAACTCCGGCCTTGCCCCCGGAATCATCGAAATCCTTGAGGATCAAAGAGAGTACATCAAAATCAATGCTCTGTTTTCCATGGCCTATTTGGGGATTCATGGCTCCCAGAGTATTGAAGCCATTAAGTCCTATGCACTCCATGATGCCTATTCGGCAGAGTCGATTGAGGCAGCACTTTATTTTCTGTACACCTTATCCTCCGATGTCGCCAAGCGAGAGGCGGCTCAACTCACGGAAGTAGCCAAGGAATACTTGGATGGCGCCTATTCATCCAAGGTGCGCTACAATGCTGGTATCCTCTTGGCTCAGGTCAACATCGCACCTTTGTTTGATCAAGCGGTTGCCATGATCAAGGAGTCGCCAGACTTCGCCAGCTATTGGGCCTTGGGAGCCCTCCTGAATCGTTCTGGTGATTTGCCCGAAGCTATTCGGGCCTCCAAGATCAAAGAATTATCTCAATGGGTCTTGGCCAGCGAAGAAGCTGCCCCCCAGCTCAAAGGGATGGTGGCATGGTTTTATTCTCAGCGGGAGAAAAAACTCCCAGGAGACCTGACCCTTGCCTTCTTGACTGATGCCATCCTTGAGAGCATCGAAAAAGTCTATACGGAAAGCGAAGATCCAAACCACTTAGCCAAGAGATCTGGCTTGGACATATTGGCCCATCTCAAGTCGCCCAAGATTAAAGAACCTCTCCGCTTGGCCCTCGCCCACAAGAATGAAGCGGTCCGCATGGCGGCGGGATTGGCTGCGGGTGCTTCGGGCTTCAAAGACCTCATTCCTAACGTCTACAAAGCCATGCTTGACGGCCAAGAATTTGCGGCTTTCGGTATTGCCTGGGGTCTCAACGAATTGGGAGACAAACGGGCTCACTACTGGCTGAGTCACTACCTCATGAATGGTATTGCATGTTTGATGCCATCGGCCCTGGCCGCGCTACGCAAGAGTACTGGGCTCATAGTCGCCGACGATATTCCCATGACCCCTAACTCCTGGCGCCTCCGCGGGCGCGCTTGGTGCGAACTCTTGAAGTCTTCTGGCAACTGATTCTTCCAAGAAAGCCAATCCCCGGGGGAGCAAATGGAAAACGGACTTTACAACTTGCGTGCTTGGTCATCTTATTTGTTTCTTCATAAATACACTCAAGGTCGTGAGTATCGGTCCACAACCATCTATCGGCCCGAATTCAGTTGTGGCAAAATGAGACTTGCACTCTGGGGCTCATTGGCGTGTAATTTGCGGTAGCTCTCTAAGCAACATCGTTGCAGTCCGTCAAATCCAAATCTCGAAGGAGAAGATTTCTCATGAGAAAAATGACTCTCATTGTCGCCCTCATCACTTTGGGGCAACTTGCCGCTTACGGCCAGTGAGGCGGGAGTAAAACCCCAGGGGGCGCAGGTCGCGTCCCAACAACTATTGGTAGCCGGAATCGTAGCCCAGCAGTGGCTCGTGAACTTGCCATCAACTGGATTGATGCTGAATGGCCCACTTCTTGGGATGAAAACTATGGGGAACGAGCACTGCCTCTCAGCGCACTCTCCAAGCTTTCGGAAGAGAAGAACAAGCCTTCGTTGATTTATGTTGCTCGGGAAGATGATGCCAAGGTGGAAAAGAAGTTGTTCGGTGACGAGAATCTCGTCCTCGGCAGTCGTTTCTTCCGATGCTATCGAATTGACGCGCGAGATGTTCCTGCAGGAAAGATTAGCCAAAAGTACCTGCTCAAAGGAACGCCTACTTTCATTATTCTTGACGCCAAAGGCAACGAAGTCGTCATGAACAAGAAGAAAGTTTCGACGAGATGGATCAACGGTAAGCTCAAGAAACAATTCGCCGCGGATTTCCGTGCGAAGTTAAAGGTCCACATCAAGAAGCTCTCCGACTGGCTTGATGACCTTGAGAAAGCTGATGACAATTTGGCGAATGCCCAGAGGGCTCACACGGCTCTCGAGGACCGAGAATCTAAAAG
>WFTN01000466.1 GCA_015485455.1 Planctomycetota bacterium
CCTAAGCTTCTTGCCTCAGATAGACGAACCCATGAATATTTCAGGCTAAACTGTAGCACCTCAACTTCTCATCAACCAGCGAGGAAGCCTCCGCAAGGGCAAGCCCAGTTGGCATGGAGGATCGTTTGAGCTTCTTGGAAAACTCGATTTCGTTTCTTCGCACTTCAACAGCCTTTGTCAGATCTTGCAACTCATTCGCAACAAGAACTGACAATCAACTGCGGGCCAGCCCCCTCCCACCACACACCGCCACCCTTTCAACCCAAAGAGATGATTCTCTGAGCAGGTATAGAGCAGCGGCATCTTCCTCCTTACTTCAAATCCCGGGTATCGATTTCTTTAAGGAATTCAGAAGTCCCCAGAGAATCAGTCCAGCGACAAAAGCTAAGCAACCCAAGATGGCAAAGAAACTGGAGTGACGCCACTCAGTCCAATAGACCCCGATCATGGTCAACTTGTTGCCAATAGCCCCAGCAAAGAACCAAGCTCCCATCATCAGTCCTCGATAGCGCACTGGCGCCACTTTGGACACCAGCGAAAGTCCCATAGGTGAGATCATGAGTTCAGCCAAAGTCACGATGGCATAGGAGCCCAACAGCCAGAACGGTGAAACTTGATAGCCGAAATCGAGGGGTGCAGAAACGGTGCTTTCTCCGCTCTTGGCAGCCAAAAATAAAACAAGAAAAGAAATCGCTGTGAGAAACATGCCAATCACCATTTTGCCTGGGGTCGACGGTTCCAGGTCACGCTTCCTGAGAAACCTCCAGAATGCGATGAGGGGAAAGGTAAACACCAAGATCCAAAACGGGTTGATGGAATTGGAAACGATTCCTGAGACTTCCCAGGCCGTGTTATTGTCAGCCCAATAGGTCAAAGTTGAACCGTTCTGCTGGAAAGCCATCCAGAAAACGATCGTGACAGCATAAATAATCAGAAGAGCCCGGATACGCTCCTTCTCTGGCACAGCATCCATGGCAGTCATGGGAACTTGAGTTTCTGCCTCCTTCTCTTTTGCTTGGGGCGAACGATCTACTAACTGTCGAAAGCGCCAGAGAGTGGCAATGGAAAAGACCATACCCAGGGCAGCCACAGCAAAAGCTGGATGAAATCCCCAACGACTGCGAATCAACTCCATGGCGATGGGAGCCAAGAACGAACCGACGTTGATTCCCAAGTAGAAAATGTTGTAGGCCGCATCCTTGAAAGGGCTGGACTCAGGGTAGAGATTCCCCACCATGGTCGAGACATTCGGCTTAAAAAGACCATTGCCGATGACGAGACACACAAGAGCACTGTAAACTGCGGTGAGGGATTGAAACGCCAGGAGCAGATGCCCAACCATGAAGAACAAGCCACCCCAAAGGACAGTACTTCGATAACCCAGTTTCTTGTCAGCCAACCACCCGCCGATCAAAGGGCTGGCAAAAACAAACATCAAGTAATTCGAGTAGAGACTTGTTGCCTCGGCGGCGGTCCACCCAAACCCTTCGCCACTGTCGTCTCGCAAATAAAGGGTGAACATGGCTACCATCGAATAAAACGAAAACCTCTCCCACATTTCTGTGGCAAAGAGGACATAAAGACCTAAGGGATGCTTCTTCAAGGCAAGTCTCCTGAGCAAAGCCGCCAACCCCCAAGATCGTCGCGATCAACGTGAAAAAGTCGGCAGCCATCTCAGTGAAACAGGTCGGTTTCCCCAGGGCCCGCGTCATTTGCTGATGGCTCTGACCATGAAATGAGGGCACACAAAAGAACTCTGATCTCGACCAAGAAAGGCAAAGGCACAGCCCTTTGGTCATCGGAGAACGCAGGGCGAAGAAACCGTCATAGATCGTTTCAAGAAAATGCCTTACGTCGCATCCTGACAGACATATCAGTGAAGATCAGAAGAGAATCAGGACAAAATCAGGGCCGTAAGTCGTGACGACCTCGGACACATCTCCAGGCCAAAGAAAAATCCGTGTGGGAGAATCCCTGAGAGGCGTGAGAAAGAAGTCTGCTATTCAGCAGCGAACTTCAACTTAGCCAAGATAGTCGAAAACCCATGAATCGGGGCGTGTAGATCGTCACAGAAATCACAGTCTTCTGGGGCGAAAACAATGCGCCTTTGCCCATCCCTGACCTCAATGAGCTCGAAATCCAATTCCTTGTTGACCCGAGATGTGTATGCAGAGGTCGTTTCGGGCTTTTTGTCCCGGGAAGACTCCATATCTCGAGGTTGGATCCACCCAGCCTCACCATGGCTGGCTTGGACACGTCTTTCCACCAAGAGCTCCAGAAGTACGGTGAAATGGGCCCGATTGAGTCGATGCTCTCGTTTCCTGTCGCCCTGCCGGCAAGTCACAAGGAACTCACCTGGATTCTTGCTGGGGGCCAAGAAAAGCAAGGGCTGAAAAGAATCATCGGACTCGGGCAGCACTTCATCGGAAGAAAAGGCCGTTTCTTCGTCGGAGGGGCTTGCTGTCAGGCTTAGACGTTCACTGAGCCAAGAAATAGCCAATGCCAAGAACAAGCTGACCAACATGATTTTCGAACAAAGAACGAGGGTCAGTGTCACAGACGAAGCAAAAGGCCCTCCTTTGCTTTCATCAGAAACGATGACTGCGATTTGAGCGGCGCTGTGGCAGACGAAGGTCAGCAACGAAAGAAACGAAAGAGTTTGAAACCCACGCTGGCGAAATGATGCCCACAGCCCCAAACACAAGACAGCAATAGTCACTAAACTGAACAGAAGCTCAGGAGCCAAACGACCAGATTGGGGTATGCCCATGGATTCGCCGAAACTGATGAGCAGCAAAGATGCCACAGCCACAGAAACGGAGACACCTTGGATGAGTCTTCGAAGTTGAGGTCTCCGGCC
>WFTN01000467.1 GCA_015485455.1 Planctomycetota bacterium
CCATTCGTTTTCTCTCATATCCGGAATCTAATCATGCGTCTTTCCGCACTTAGCATCCTTCTTCTCATTGGTTCTCTGGTTGCCCCGAGTTGGGCACTGTCCCCGCAAAGCTCGAAACCTACGGCAAGAAATAGCCTTCAGTGGCAGGCTCCGTCGATTGAGGTCGCCACCTCCGTCAGGCGCGGCCGAACCGGGGAGATCATCTCTTGGAAAAAATTGTTGGAAGAACTCGCTGCCGCTGATGCTGTCTTCCTCGGAGAAACCCACGTTGACGAAACAACGCATCGGGCTGAGCTTGCTGTTTATCAAGGCCTACTCGCCAAGCGGGACGGCAAAGTGGTTCTCGCCATGGAGATGTTTGAGCGCGATGAACAGGAAGCCTTGGACCGCTATCTCAGTGGTGAAGTGACCGAGAAGGAGTTTCTTAAGTCTTCTCGCCCGTGGAGCAATTACCGCACGGCCTATCGCCCCATGATTGAGGCTGCCAAGAAAGCTGGTCAGCCCGTGGTGGCGGCTAACTTCCCGCGCCCTATGCGTCGGGTGGTTGCTCAAGGTGGTTTAGAAGCTCTGAATAATCTACCCGATGAGAAAAAGAGGCTTGTGCCCCAAGAGATCAAAGCCAACACGAAGGACTATTGGCGCCGAGTCGACAACGCCGTTCGCGGTCATATCGCCATGATGCGCCCTCGGGAAGGCGACGACGAGAGGTTGCTCTCGACCCAAACTTTGTGGGACAACTCCATGGGCGAAAGCTGTTCTCTGGCTTTGGATGCACATCCTGGATACGCCGTCATGCACGTCAATGGGGGCTTCCACACTTCTTACTGGAGTGGCACCGCTCGGCAATTCAAGCTGAGAAAACCTAAGGCCAAAATGCTCACTGTCGACATCCGGGGAACGGCCAACCCATCCACAGCCCGGCTGACCGGCGCCCCCACCGCCGACTACGTCATTTTTGCCGAATCCAGGGCCAGAGATCTCAACGAAGGGACGTGGGCAGTCACGACGGCCAAAGAAATTGAATACTTGCTCCATGTCCCTCGTAATATCGCAGCAGGAAAAAAAGTGCCTCTTCTTATCTGGTTCGCCGACGATGGCCTGACCGCAAAGGACGGTATGCAGCTATGGAAGAGTCGCTTAGGCAAGGAAGCTGCCATTGCGGTTATTGAGTCCCCTTATCCTGCGGTGCAATTCGACCTGGGAACTGGGGGCAGGTGGTTCTGGCCTGAGAGTTTCTCTGAGGATATCGGGGCTCTCAATCAAGTGGTTGAGCGCACCTGGGGCTATGTTTCTCGCTACTATCCCGTCGATCCTCAACGGCTTGTTGTGGCCGGGGAAGGGGCTGGCGCCACAGTCGCTGCAAGTACGGCTATCATGAGTGGGCGTATGGATCTCAACGTCGTGGCTTTCTCCCCCCGTCGCTATGCCAAGATCAAAGACTTCCCTTTGCCTTTGCCAGAACTGAGAGGGGAGGACCCTGCCTTGAATAAAATGTTGCGCATCGTCTTGCCTGAGCCCGACCGAGCTTGGTGGCAAGGCGAATTGGCCGAATACGAAGGCATTGGCATCAAGAGCGAGATGATCGAGGTTTCTACCGATCCTTGGCAACGGGAAAGTCACAATGAGTCGACTTTGCGAGCTGCCCTCGGTCTTCATGGCCTTGTTCAAGAGACTGAGAGAACCCGAGAGCACATTGTAGCCTCAAAGGCCAGCCCCAGAGGGTGGTATTGGGCTCGTCTGAAGGCCTTGCAAGCCAAGAGTGGCGTCGCTGTGGCTGTCTTGACTCCGGATCAAGCCAGCAAGTCTGAGGGCTCTCGCGAACTGTCCTTGGCGGTGAAAGCCGAAGACTACACATCACCCTTCGCGCTGCCTCGCTGTCCAGGTCCTTTTGGTGGCACGACAGTCATTGTCCTCCCTGCCAATATCTCGGAAACGGAGAAATCGGCGTGGGTAGCCATTCTTGATTCGAAACCTCTCAGCAAGGTGAGTCGATTCTTACGCTTGCGCTTGGCTATGCCAGACGGCGAGTTCGGCCTGCACAACATGCTCACTCAACTGAAGGAAAAAGGGCGGAAGAATGTCCTCATTGTGCCAGCCATGTTTTGCGCTGACCCAGCTTTCATGCAAAAACTGAGTCAGAATGTTGGCAACTTGGGTGACCAAATGACCATCCATTGGCGTCCTGGTTTGGGTGCCAAGTAAGAGAAGCTCACCCTCCCTGATTTCGACTTCATGAACAAAGAGATAGCGCTTTGTTCATGAAGTCATCCTTTCTTGCTCATCTCTGGGCCCATTTTCTTCATTTCTGCACAGCCCCGGAAGAACTCCCCCTGATTGGGCTCGACGCACGCCTTCCAAGGGCTATCATAGCCCCTTGCTCATGTTGGGGACTTTTACCCTTCGTGCAGCGAAAGGAGGAAGAGATGAATCGTCGTGAAGTCCTAAAAAGTGGGGCCCTGGTTTTGGGAGCGGGTGCTATGGCTGGAGATTCTGGCAAGTCTGAAGAAAAGGACATGATTGAGCATGTCTTGCAGGAAGGGCCGATCAAGCTTACGCGGGATTGCCTCGATCTAGATGCTCAGGAATCGACGTCATTGATGTCCTACTTGGCGAAAAACCGAGAGATCGTCTTTGGCCAATACTCCACGGGGGGCATTGTCCGAGAGTTAGAGGAAAAACTGGCGGCTGTGTTGGGCAAAGAAGATGCTATCTTCATGCCCACAGGAACGTTGGCCAACCATCTGGCCCTCAGGTCCCATTGCCAAGGCGATCATCACCGTGTCATCACCCAGGCTGAGAGTCATGTCTACAATGACAGTGGCGATGGAGCCCAGCGATTGGCGGGGCTGAATGTCATGCCCCTGGCCCCAGGGGCTGCTTCGTTTCGATTGGCTGAGGTCGAAGAGAGGGTTCAACGATCTCGGTCGAGCAAAGTGAAATTCGACGTGGGGGCCATCGCGATTGAGTCGCCAGTTCGTCGGAGAGCGAATACTCATTTTCCTTTCGACGAGATGAAGAGGATTAGCAGGTTCGCTAAAGAAAATGAGATCGCCATGCACTTGGATGGAGCGCGGATCTTTATCGAGTCAGCATACACGGGCATCGATGTGAAAGACTATGCCAGGCAATTCGATTCTGTTTATGTGTCTCTCTACAAGACTTTTCACAGCCCATCGGGAGCGATCTTGGCTGGGCCTAAGTCGATGATCGAAGGCATGTATCATACTCGCCGTTTGTACGGGGCGAGCATGCCTCAGGTTTGGCCTTTTGTCGCCATCGCCTTGGCATTTGTGGATGGTACGGTCGATCGATTGCGTACCGCCATTGCAGTCTTCGATGGTTTGATGGCGAACTTAGAGAACCACAAGAGCTTCCAGTTCGATGCCATCCCTCATGGCACCAACATCACCAAGATGCGGCTCAAGGGAGCTGACCCCCAAGAGTTTCGGGCAAAGCTAGCCAATCGCGGTATTATTCTGCCACCAGCCAATCTCGAAACCGGCGTCTTTAATTTGAAAACCAATGAAACGCTGAACCGCCATGGTGCATCGCAATTGGCCGAGGCATTTCGAGCTTGCATCTAAGAATCAAAAGAGGATGAAACTCATGGTCGTTCAATCAAGAAAACTCTTGCTCCTGGCCCTGGTTGTGCTGGTTCTGGCACCTCATGTTGCCAAGGCCCAGAGTCGCTTGGCCATTGTTGGTGGCACTCTCATAGACGTCAGCAATTTCGGTCGATCGACGAACGACAAGACGGGCCAAACGATTTTGGTTAAAGATGGGCGTATCACTGCCGTCGGGCCCTCCGCAGAAATAACCGTGCCTTCAGGTTTCTTCAAGATCAACGCTGCAGGTAAGTTCATTACCCCAGGTTTGGTGGACGGGTTTGCTGTTCTTAATAACCAAGCCTACGCCCAGGCCTACCTGGCCATGGGTGTCACAACGATTGTGGGGGTGAGTGGCGGGCGACGAGGCCCTCTTTTTCGTGACGCTGATCCTGGGCCGACAATCTATCGCTTGGAAGACGTGGGTTTTGAAGAGAAAACAGAAGACGAACTACTCGAACGCTTGGAGACGATCGCTAAAGACGATGTGAAAGTCGCTCTTTTGATGTACAGCCTTACCCCAGAAAAGCTGAGGCTCCTAACTCGCCGTGCGAAAGAATTGGGGTTGGCCACCATCGGTGAACTCGCCCGGTCTCGTTATGTCGATGGTATGAATTATGGCGTGGACGCCTTCGTTCATACAACACGCTATTCCCTCGGGATGGCCAATGACGAGATGATCGCGGGCATTGCTCAAGAACCATTCAGCAACGAGCTTCACAGTCCGAAATGGAAGTACTATCGTTGGCTATCAAGCTTGGATGCTGAGGATCCTCAAATTGTGTCCTACTCCAAGCGCTTGGCCAAATCGGATTCATTTATCATTCCAACTGCTGGTTTGCTCTATTTGCATCGACCCCACGCCCGGAATCCTTGGACTTATCCCGCGGCCTCATTGATTGATCCCAAAGATGTGAACCGGCCAGCCAGTAAGACCACTGGGATTCCTAATTGGACTCTCGATCAACTCGCAGCTTACCGGGCTTTAGCGAGGGCTACGGAGCATATTGAGAAATCGAACCGCGCTGCTGGCTGCAAGTATTTGGCAGGCAGTGGTACAGATGTTTGGGGCACCATGCCGGGTATTTCTCTTCACACAGAATTAGCGTCCTTGGTGCGCTGGGGTATGACTCCCCGTGAAGCTTTGGCCTGTGCTACCTCTAACTATGCCAAAGCCTATCGTTGGTATGAACTTGGCCAAGTGCAGGCCGGGAAACGCGGGGATATCTTGATCTTGAACGCTGATCCGCGTTTGAGTGTGGCCAATCTTCAGGCCATTCATCGGGTCGTAGCCAGAGGGGCCGTCCTTGATCCAAACGCCCTCTTGGTGGATCCAGGTAAGGACAATGGCAAAATCTTGCTGTCGAAAACTTGGCAGCGCAGCAGACGTTATCTCGACAAAAAATATGACTTTCTCAACGACGTCAAGATCGACAACATGACCTATCGCAGCAACTGTTTGGAGGTCACGGGCGTGATCGCCCAACCAAAGAAACCTGGAAAGTACCCTTGTGTGATTTATCTCCGAGGTGGCAACCGCGATTTTGGCCAAATCACGGATCGCCAACGTGTTGCCATCATGGGCAAGATCGCAAGCTGGGGTTACGTTGTGGTGGGAAGCAACTACCGGGGCGTTGCCGGGGGCACGGGCATTGAAGAATTCGGGGGTGCGGAAGTCCACGATGTTCTTAATCTCATTCCTCTTCTTGAAAGTCTGCCCAATGCTGATGCTACGCGCATTGGAATCAGAGGTGGAAGCCGTGGTGGCATGATGACCTACCTCACCATGAAAGCCACCGACAGGATCAAAGCGGCGGTGGTTCGTGCCGGTCTTTCGGACTTGGTTCGCTGGCGTCAAGAGAGGGGGGAGATGGAGACGGTGTTCCGTGATCTCATTCCCGACTACGATCGTTTGGGAGATACAACTCTACGTGCTCGCTCGGTTGTGGCTTGGCCAGAGAAGCTCAAGAGCAAAGGACCTCTTCTCATTCTTCATGGTACGGCCGATTGGCGTATTCTCCCAGGCTCCAGTTTGTCCTTGGCCGAGGCTCTGCAAAAGGTGAAGCACCCTTATCGTTTGATGATGCTGGCAGGTAGCGACCATGGTCTCTCTGAGCACCGAAAAGAAGTCGCTGACCTGACGAGGATGTGGTTAGATCGCTATGTTAAGAACGATGGTAAGAGTCCAGACCTCAAGTTACATGGAAACTAATCAATGAGCACAACCAACATTCCTGATTCCTTGCCAAGTCGAGAAGAGTACTACATGGGTATTGCCATGGCCGTTCGGGGCCGGGCGAATTGTCGTGGGAGTCGTGTTGGCGCTATTGTTGTGAAGGACAATCGCATTGTCTCAACGGGTTATAACGGCACTCCTTCAGGCATGACGAACTGTTTGGACGGCGGCTGCCATCGATGCAGCAACCGGGAGCTCTACCCCAAGGGGCAGGCCTACGATTTGTGCATTTGCGTTCACGCTGAGCAAAATGCTCTCTTGGCCGCAGCTCGCTTCGGAATTTCAGTGGAAGGCGCTGACGTTTACACCACCATGCAACCTTGTTTTGGCTGTATCAAAGAGATGCTTCAGGTGCGTGTTGAGCGTGTCTACTTTCTGCACCCTTGGGTTCCAGCAGAAGAAGGCCAGGCCGAATACGCTCGCCTCCAAGAGCGCTTCCCCGGCGGTCTTCGACAACTCTCCATGGATGACCCTTGGTATGGCCGCCCCAAGTGATTCTTAGGATACGAGATTCGAAGCTTGGCGTTGTAGTATGAGGGGGCGGCACGGGGGGGTGCTCGTATCGATATAAGCTAATTCAAAATGTGATCTTGAATTAGCCCATGCTTGGCATGAGGTGTTCGTTTGGCACCATGATTGAGAGAAATATGACAACGCGGTTGAAGGTGGCAGCTCAGCAATCTCCGGCGGTCACTCTGTCTGGATCGCGATAGAGTGGCGAAGCGTTGATGGTGAGCTATAGGCGCCAGCGGAAGGGCGCCCAAAGTAAGATTGCACTCGCGAGTAAGAGAACGAGGGTGTTCGGGGCTAGGTAAGGCATGAGCATCAGACCGCCTCCACAGGCCATGGCAACGAAACGTCCTTCTTTTCTTCCGTAGATGAAATATCCCATACCGATCGAACCAAGAATGATGTGGGCCATGAGGGTTCCTGTGCTCAGATCCACAGTTAATCTCCTTCTCGCGGGGTGTACTTTCGAAGACCCATTTTCTTTGAACTGTCCTGGCACCGACCTTGATGGGGAATGTCTCCCGTGATCTCCCTTTCGGAGATTCTTGTTCACGGGAATGAGGGTATCTCATTTGTCAATTTCTGGAAACTTCGAATTGAGGCCCTTGGGCTGACTTTCGGCACGATGTCGAAAGTCGAGGTGCATGATCTTCTACGCTATTCTCCCTATTTCGAGCCGACTTCGGCACAATGACCGTCGGCGACCCTCGACGGCCTCCTCGCCGAACGGTATGATCGCCCCACAAACGTATCTTTGGAGCTGGAACATGTCCGATCTGAGCCGTCGCGAATTCATCAAGTCTTCCGTTGGAGCCGGCCTTGTTCTTCCTGGCTTGGCATCAAGCTTAGGGCGGCCCCAAGAGACGAACATGAAACGAGAGGGCGTTGCCGGCTTGGTTTGTCCTCCCATGGAGAGGGTCCGTGCTGCTTTTATTGGAGTCGGCGCACGGGGATCAGGTCACGTGGCCCGCATGTTGAGTCTCGAAGGCGTTGACATCAAGGCCATCTGTGACAACCACGAACCAACGGCTTTGCAAAGTCAGAAACGCTGCGTCGATGCCGGGCGCAAAAAACCGGATATTTATACTGCTGGCGAACACGATTATCGTCGCATGTTCGAAAGAGATGACATTGATATCGTGATCATTTCCACTCCATGGCGTTGGCACACACCTCAAGCCCTAGAAGCTATGGAGGCTGGCATTCACGCATTTATCGAAGTACCCGCAGCCCTGACGGTCGAAGACTGTTGGCGTTTGGTTGATGTGGCGGAGAAGACGCGCAAACATTGCATGATGTTAGAGAACGTCTGCTACGGCCGTGATGAACTCATGGTCTTGAACATGTGTCGCAAGGGTCTTTTTGGCGAACTCACCCATGGGGAGGCGGCCTACATCCACGATTTACGTTTCCAGATGAAGGAAATAGAGCGGGGTACGGGATCCTGGCGGACGGGGCATCACACCCGGCGCGATGGCAATCTTTATCCAACTCATGGATTGGGCCCAGTCTCTCAATACATGAACATCAATCGTGGGGATCGCTTCGATTACTTGACCTCCATGAGTTCGCCATCTTTAGGGCGTGCCGCCTATGCCAAAGCAAACTTCGACAAAGATCATGGGCGCAACAAAGTGACATACACCTGTGGTGACATGAATACGACCTTGATCAAGACGAATCTGGGACGCAGTGTTCTTGTTCAGCACGACACGACAACTCCCCGTCCTTACAATCGATTGAACTTCATCCAAGGCACCAAAGGCGCGTTTGGTGGTTTCCCATCACGGATTGCCGTAGAGGGATATGGAAGTACCCACGGCTGGCAAGACCTCAAAAAGTTCCGTGCCGAATTTGAGCATCCCCTGTGGAAACGCATGGGAGAAGTGGCGAAGAAGGCTGGGGGCCACGGGGGAATGGACTTTATCATGCTCTGGCGTGTCGTCTATTGCCTGCGCCATGGAGAGCCCATGGATCAAGATGTCTACGATGCGGTTTCTTGGTCGGCGATTAGTCCGCTCTCGGAGAAATCTGTTGCCAACCGCAGTGCTTCCATCAATTTTCCTGATTTTACCCGAGGTGCTTGGAAGAAAACCAAACCCTTGGCCGTTATTTCCTAACCTTTAGAACTCTTCTCTGTTGAAAGTTGATTCCAAATGAACATCCGAACTATGTCCAGATTTCTTTTGGCTTTGCTCACCTTGTCTTGCTTCGTTCTCTCTTCTTGTTCTGAACCGAAGGTGAGCAAGACGGAAGGCCAAACTTCTGCCAAGAACACGGCGACCGAAGAAACCGAAGAAATCAAACCCATCGAGGCGGTTTCCTTGGATGGGATGAAGCGAGTCTTTCTTTCTCGGGGGGTTCTCCTCGGGTCTCAGCCCGATGAGGCCGCACTCAAGTCGGCAAATAAAGACTATGGCGTAAGAGCGGTGATCAATTTACGGACTCCCCCAGAAATGAAGTCCTTTGCAGAAGAGGACATCGTGAAGAGCCTTGGTATGTCTTACAATCACATCCCCTTCGGCATGGCGTCATCCTTGACCGACGAGGTTTTCGAACAAGCGCGAAAAGTTCTACGGGATAATCGCGATGGAAAGGCTTTGATGCATTGCGCCGTCGGTGGCCGCGTTGGCGCTATTTGGTACGCCTATTTAACTCTTGATTGTGGCGTTGAAGCAGATGCTGCCATGGCCGAATCGAAAATCGTTGGCTTGGGCAACCCTGGGCACGTTGCCCGGGTCAAAGAATACGTGGCGGCGCAATCCAAGAAGTAGTTGGCTTCAAGCGCTCTTCGAATCGGCGCTCGATGCTCTGTAACCCCGAGCGGCAAAAGTATGGTCGACGGCGGCACGGGCCTCTTCTAAGACCCGTTCTAATGGCTGAACAGTTTCGATGTCGACGATGGGGGCACCGTTGAATTTTAGCAAGGGTGCTACTTCAATCTTCTTGCGAAGCGCGTCCTTGCGGTGGTCTGGCTTGCGGGCGAAAGCGGTTTCGACGTCGACGTTGAGGCGGATCACTAAATCGGGGTGATGGCTCGTCATCCACTCGAATGCCGCCCGTTCTCTTCGTGCTAACCAGCGCACAACGGCATTTCCGCTTGCGTTCACATCCAGTGCTGGACCGTCGAATGATTTC
>WFTN01000468.1 GCA_015485455.1 Planctomycetota bacterium
ACGCACCTGTTCCTTATACTCTGTGGGAACTTCCTTGTTGCCAATGACTTCTTTGTAGCTGTCATCGACAACCAATGAAGGAAAGCGGCTATTCGCTAAGCGAACTTCATAGCCGTTCGGTGCCCATTCCACGACGATGTCGGGGTAAATGTAATGTGGTTCTTCCGCAACTGCCGTCCGCCCAGGCTGAAAGTCAAGCTGCATGAGATCGTGAACCAATTCTTCCAGTTGCTCCAAGGAAATCATCAGGGCTTTGGCGATTTTTGGCCGCCTGTTCTTGATCAGGTCTTCTAAGAACTCGCCGACGAGGCGCCGCTTGAGGTCGATGTTGGGATCTTTGGGATCCAATTGGAGCAACAGACACTCTTCTGTCGAACGAGCCCCAATTCCTTTGGGCTCTAAGCCTTGGATAAGAGTCAAAGCCGTTGCGATGTGAGCCTCTGTGGCACCTTCGTGCTCGGCTTTGAGTTTTTCGAGGTCGAGCTCTAAACGTCCTTGGGTATCAATCGAGAAGATAAGGTCTTCGCCAATTTCCCGGATCAGTTCGTCAATCTCCAAGAGATGAAATTGATCCAACAAGTATTCGTGGAGAGAAGGAGCGGGGCCAGCCGTATTGTTCATCGCCTCTTGTTTGCGATCACTGGCCTCATGGTTGATGGCATTCTTGTAGCGCGGAAGTTCTTCGTCCCAGTACCCTTGAGCTTCCAAGGCACTGAGCTCTGTCGCCCGTTGCTCTGTGTTGGTTCCCTGCTCCGCTGGAGTCTCCGGGGACTCAGATTCACTAGGGGTCAATTCCGGTGGTGCGATCTCAAGATAGTCGTTGGTGTCCAACTCCTGTTCCACCAAACTTTGCAAGTCCATGCTTGCGAGCTGCAAGATTTCGATGGACTGAATGATTTGTGGGGCAAGCTTGAGCTGAAGATCAAGTCGATTGCTAAGCCTAAGTTCGAGAGCCATAAGTCCTTGGTGCCATTATCTTTGATTTATCGTTGGCAGGTCAGGACTCCTATCAAGCAAAAGCCATCTGCCGCCGGGGCCTATTATACCCAGCAAATGGTTTGCCAAATAGAATAAAAAAGATGAACTATTTATTTCCAGCCTCTTGACGCCCGCTCATGGCTTCCCTCAGCATTTCCACATTGGCGAATTCGATACTTCCGCCCACGGGGATTCCCCGGGCTAGGCGGGTGACTTTCACTGATGAGTTATGCAAGTGCTGACCGATACTCAAAGAGGTGGCATCCCCCTCAGCATCTGGATTCGTGGCGAGGATCACCTCTTTGATCACCCCCTTTTTGACCCGTGCCAAGAGAGCCCCCAAGGTGGTGCTTTGGATGCTCTTTCCTTCTGAAGGAGCAACCTTACCGCCGAGGACATGATAGAGCCCCTGAAAGGACCCCACTTTCTCCAGGGCAATCAGGTCGCGAACGTGTTCGACAACACAGACCAAACTGGGATCACGGCTGCGGTCGGAGCAGATTCGGCACAACTCCCCATCGGTCATGTTGAAACAGATTTGGCAGGTTTTGAGGCGCTCCTTCACATCACGAATAGCCCGAGCCAAAGCCATGGCATCGTCACGGTCGATCTTGAGCAGATGGTAAGCCAGACGCTCCGCTGTGCGAGCTCCCACACCTGGCAGCTTCTCAAGCTCGGCGATCAAACGTTGAAGTGGTTCGGCAAATTCAGCCATGGTCTTGCTTTCGTTTAGAACAAACCGCTCATGCCACCGGTGATCTTGTCCATTTCAGCCTTATGCATGGCGTTGGCCTTTTCGATACCGGCATTCACGGCCACCATGATCAAGTCTTCCAACATGCTGAAATCATCAGGATCAACAGCTTCGGGCTTGATTTTGATGCCAACGACTTCTGTCCCGCCATTGACAAACACTTGCACCAAACCACCACCAGCATCGGCCTCCACCACACGCTCTTTCAAAGAGTCCTCGACCTTTGCCATTTGGTCTTTCATCTTGCGGGCCTGGTTCATCAATTCTGAAGGATCAAATCCTTTAGCCATCACTTTTCTCCACATTCATGATCCCACCATCGAAGTGCTCAATAAATCGTCGCACAGTCGGATCGTCGTAAACACTTTTCTTCATCACGGGTGCCCCATCGGCCCCAGAATCCACTTGGACTACGGCAATTTTCAATGTCCAGCCACATTGGGCCTCAATTCCTTTGGTAATCATGCCCAAGGCCTCATTCCGCGACAACTGCTCGCAAAGAAAGGCATTGGATTTCGGCACGTTGAGGACTAGCTGGTTGCCATCAATAGCCTGAGGCGCAGCTTGGTCCAAGGACGAACCCACCATAGAACTCATGTCTTTGACCAAGTCGATAATCTTGACCCAATGTTGCCGCAATGTTGGCAAGTGAGGGGGGCCCACCGGCTTCGTCAACGCTGGTCGTGGGGGCGGCGTGGGCTCTTGTTCTAAAGCTGTTTGGGCACCTGCTTCCGTGACAAGGGAGCGAGCGCCGGGTGCCGATGATCCTCCATAGTCTTTTGCCCCACCTGGGGGGGAGGATGAAGGCCCTGGTCGCTGTGGTTCCTGAGGTGGGGTTGCAGCCTGAGCCTCTCTTACGGGCGGTCTGGTGGCGCTTTGGCTTGATCGGGACTCTGCGGCCGAGGGCATCGACATCGATGCCTTGGGCTCCGTCCCAGGGGACGGTTCTTGCACCTTTGGGGCTGAGACAGAGGGCCGCGGGGGCACGGGCACAGGGTTCGGCACCGACGTTGAGCGCAATGCTGGGGGTGGCGGAGCGACTTTGCCCTTGAGGCGAGCCATGATCTCATCCACTGGCAGCATCCCCAAGGACTTGGCTGCCTTGATACAGGTGAGCTCCAACTGAATGCGTTCGTGTCCTGAACGCTTGATGTCACCTCGAAGATTCAAAAAAAGCTTGGTCAAATAAAGAACTCGATCAAGGGGCATGAGCTCAGCCAACTCCTCGAACAAAGCTTCTTGGCGGCCCTGGCTACGCCCATCAGGGTCAGCGTGCCAAACCATGTAGTCACGAAACCAAGAGGTCAATGCAGCCATGAGCTCCTGGGGATCATATCCCGACCAGAAAGCCCCTTTGATTGAGTCTAAGACTCCGGGAAGATCTTGGTTGGCCATGGTACGCGCCAAGCCTTCCAAATGCTCCGTCGGCAAGACTCCAATAGCTCGTTCCAAATCCCCAAGCTCGATGGTCTCACCAGCATAAGACACCACTTGATCCAAAAGAGAGATACTATCCCTCAATCCGCCTTCGGCTTTGCGCGCGATGGCCTCCAAGACGGGGGCATCACAAACGACAGACTCCTTCTGGCAAATATGCTGAAGCCTGGCGATGATATCGTCTTCAGAAATCCGGCGGAACTCATGACGCTGGCACCGCGACAAGATGGTGTCTGGCAGGTTGTTCGGATCAGTGGTGGCAAAAACGAATTTCACATGAGCTGGTGGCTCTTCCAAAACTTTCAACAAAGCGTTGAATGCCTGGATCGTGAGCATGTGCACTTCGTCAATGATGTAGATCTTGTAGTTGCCCTGAGATGGCACATAACCTGCACCCTCCCGAATACCGCGAATATCATCAATACCGCGATTACTGGCACCATCGATCTCAATGACGTCGAGATTCTCTCCCTTGGCGATCGATTCACAGACCTCACATTGATTGCATGGATCACCGGCCAACACTTGAGGACAATTCAAGGCTTTTGACAAGATCCGGGCCATGGAGGTCTTGCCCACCCCTCGACTGCCACACAGAAGATAAGCATTGGCGACACGGTTGGTCTCCACAGCCCGCTTCAAGGTAGCTGCGACTGCTTCTTGACCGACAACGTCGTCAAAGGACTGAGGGCGATATTTGAGGGTAAAAACCTCGTAGCTCATAGGATTTCTTGTCCGTCCGGTTCGAGTGAGGTGCTGATTATGCCAAGACGGGGCCCCAGCAGAGGGGGTTATTTTAAATGCCACAAGCTTTCGGCACTCAAAACGCTGCAAAAAAAAGACACCATCAACTTGGAACCTAGACCGTGTTACTTACGGCACACGGCCAGCATCGCTTAGGGCTGCTCCAGTCAAGGCCTGACCCGGTTCGCGCGTGTCCGTTGCGTAAGGCACGGTCTAGGTACCAAGTGAATGGTGCCTGCTTGCCCTTAAGAACCTGTGGCCCATAAGGGGCGCTATCCTATCGGGAAATCTGTGTCTCTCAAGAACTTGCGTCAATCAAGACTGGACCTTTGCATTTTTCCCTCCGATAATAGCCCCGTGGATACCACCAAGTTTCGGCTCATTGCGAGAATCTATCATGAATAATAGTTGCAAGTCATTATTCTATAAGGCACTTATGATCATTGTCCTGATTTTTTTCATGACCGCCCCTCAGATACAGTGCCAAAGACTTCGAAACCGAGCTCGCAACTCGAAAACCGGAATGATCACTTGGTTAGAATGGAAACCCCTTACTTGCGAACGCTGCTCGGGGGAGAAAACAACGGACTGTGGCACTTGCAACGGAGGTCGAAAGAAGCTCGCGGTCAAATGTGGCGAGTGTAAGGGAAAGAAAAAGGCTGCCTGTCGCGATTGCTATGGCACCGGCAAATATGTTGACCCCTTCTTACTCACCAGGTGTACACGGTGCTATGCTCGCCGATCGATTCGCTGCCGGGCTTGCGGTGGCAGAAGCCATCTCATGTACACGAATGGCAAGAAAGGACCTAAATGCAAGGTCTGTAAGAAGAAAGGATTCTTTAAGTGCTGGGTTTGTAAGTCCAAGGGCAACTTAACATTGAAACAAATTAAGGGTGCAACCTATGAGACCGCTACAGAATCCCAATTGAAGAAACAAAAGAATCTATTGAAACCCGTCTTCGACAAACTCAACGCCTTCACCGGTGCCAACGAAGAAAAGAAAAAGAGTTTCTTTCGAGAAAATGACTTCAACGACGCCATGAAAGCCATGGCAGCACTTTTCCCTCAATTCAAGAATGAGATCAAACAGGTCAAGAAAATGTCCGCGTCGACTCTCAAGTTCCGCTTATTGAACGAATACAAGACATTCCCGGGCAAATACCGAGAAACCGCCGCCCGGGCTGCGGCCAATTTCTTGGGGGTGCATCTCAACATTATCGACACTTGCCTCGACGTCATCAGCAAGAACCGCAAACAAGCCAAGCGGAATAAGGAACGAAAGCCAGCCCCTGGAAACGGTGAGAACGACCGCTAACGCAGAAAACTGCCTGAACAGCACACCCACGAAAGCGGGCCGGGAAAATCCCGGCCCGCTTTCGTTTGCACACCCGAACGCATTCGACAACGTTCAGAGCCATTCTTGGTCATTTGTACCCGTATTCATTTGCCACCCCTTATTGAGTCGGCGAAGGAAAACTCGTCACCTATTTCGCAAAAATTCGGAATTGAGCCGATTTGCCATCCTGATGCGCCCATAACCGGTGAAAAAGTCTCCCTAAGCCGATTTTCATGCAAAAGAGCCGGGCTACGTTCCAAATTCCCCATTCGCTCAAAGAAAAAAAATGAAATTTTCTGGGGAATGGGAAGAGAATACTCGCGTCATTCATTCGGATGCGTGTTTTGGGTGGAGCGAAAATACTGTCCGTAGTCAGGGCAGTTTGAGTTCGCCATCGCAGGTGACTCAAGAAAAACACGAGGGGTAGGTTGTGATTTCCGAAACAGCGAAACAATCAGAGACGAGTAGTTTTCGAACGACCTACTCCCGAGATCGCCAGCGAGGCAGACGCCGTTCGCTGACCGAATACTTGAGACTATTCCCCCAAGACGAAATCGCCTTGGCGGAAGACTTTGTTGCCTTTGAAAAAGACTGGTCAGAGTCCAGTGCCACTGGCTTTACTCCCGTCACAGAATCAGGAAGCCGCATCAATACGATGATCGGCGACTATCGTATTCTCGAAGAAATCGGGCGAGGCGGTCAAGGGCGCGTCTACTTAGCCAAAGATACAAAGCTACGCCGTCAGGTCGCCATCAAGATTTTAGAAAACTGCGGCGAATCAAAAGACTTAGCCTTTGCTCGATACCGACGGGAAATCGAGGCTCTCTCCCGCATCAACCATCGTGGTATTTGTCCTGTTTATGATGGCGGCATTTTTGAGGACCAAGCCTACATCGCCATGCGTCTGGTAGAAGGTCAATCACTCAGAGAATTCCTCAATCCAGATGCTGCCTTAGGAGATGGAGAAGAAAGCGCCTTCTTCAGCCTCTCGAGTTGTGACTTGAGCGTCGGGAATGCCCCCATGGGGACAGACAAGATAACTCGCAAGAGAACCCCCAAAACTCGGGTCGAGTTGATGGAGCAAATCCGCCTCATTGAGCGAACAGCCAGAGCCTTGCATGCAGCCCACATGGCCGGGATCGCCCATGGCGACATCAAGCCAGCCAATATCATGATCGATTCCGATGGCCGCCCCGTCTTGTTGGACTTCGGTTTAGCCCGCAATGCAGAAGAAGACGCAGCAAGTCTTACTCGAACAACTGGCCTCCATGGCACTCCCGCTTACATGGCCCCAGAGCTGATCAAAGGTAAGAGAATTTCCTCCAATTGGGCTACAGACATTTACGCCTTAGGCGTCACATTGTTTGAGTGCTTGACAGGCAAACGCCCATTCGAAGCTGCCAATCGTCAGGCCCTCTATCATGCGATCTTGGAGGTCGAAGCACCAAACGCTTCCACCATCAACGACATCGTTCCTAAAGACCTGGATGTCATCATCCAAACCGCCATGGGCAAAGACCCCAAGAAGCGCTACCAAAGTGCATTAGATTTCGCCGAAGACCTACGAAGATTAAGGGAGTACGAGCCCATTCGCGCTCGTCCCGCCACCAGCTGGACAAAACTCTCACGGTGGTCGAGAAGAAACCCAGGATTAGCAGCTTCACTGACAGCAATTTTCTTTCTCTTAGTTCTGAGTTTGGGTTTCGCCACCCACTTTCTTCAACAAGAAGAAACGCAACGGGCAAAACTCGCAGGAGTCGTGGCGAACTTAGAAATCGAACAACGAGAAAAAGAATCTGCCATCGCCGCTCTCAACCGAGAACGACAAGCAAAAGAAGCGTTTTTTGACTTAGCGGTAGATCTGCTCAACAAGGCAATGCATGTCAACAAAGCTCAAGGATCTGCTAGTATCGCAG
>WFTN01000469.1 GCA_015485455.1 Planctomycetota bacterium
CGATCTTTCCCTCCCTGGGCATTTCTTTGGCATCGATAAGTTCGTTGCCGATGCCCTGGTGATTTCTCTCGGCATTGTAATGCATAACGAAATTCCTGATGGCCTTGTCGAGGGATCTTCTTCCGAAGAAAATCATCTTCGTCAAGCATTCCGTTTTGATGGTTCTCACAAATCTTTCAGCGTGAGGATTGCAATTTGACGATCTTGCTGGAATCTTCACCAACTTGACGCCGTTGTCATTCAAAATTTCTTCAAACTCGACGGTGAACTTCGTGTCGCGGTCGATGATCATGTGGGTAAATCCGCGGAGGAACCCATCGTCGAAGGCCGCGAGATCAAGGGCAGCTGTTTCATGAACACGCTGTTTGGGTGGGCTGTTGAACCAACGATGTGGACACGACGAGTCTCGATCTTGATGACAAAGAGCGTGAAGATGGTGACAAGACCCTTAGTCGTCCACACTTCAGTTGTGAAGAAATCAGACGCTGCGAGGGTGGACCAATGGCTGCGCAAGAACTGAGACCATGTGGTCTTTTTCCCACGCTCGGGCGCGGGCTCAATTCCATGATTCTGAAGGATGCGTTTGACGGTGTTGTGCACGACGACGTGGCCGAGATTCTTGAACGCCCCCTGAATACGTCGCTAACCCCAGCTCGGATTGTCCTTTGCCATTTGGACGACGAGATCCTCGATCCTCTTCATGACGCCGGGGCGTCCTTTGCCGGCTTTGTTCGGTGTTGTTGCGCGAATCACACCCGCCACTCCTCAATTGCCGATAGATCTTCTGAAACTACCTGGAGATTGATCGATGTCGCCCAAGCGTTCCCGCGTTCACCCACCTTACAAAACCAAATATCGTGTGTCCAACTCTGCTGAATACGATCAAGCGCTCATCAAACGTGGCAGCATCACGTTTTGGATTGGCTCCTCTGTCATCAAGAAATGGAGTGCCAAGCCCTCTGAAAAACGCGGAGGCCAGGCCAAGTTCTCTGACTTGGCCATCAAAACTGCGCTCACCTTGGGCTTCGTCTCATCGATCTTTGAACTCATGGGACTTCACTTGGACGTCCCGGACCACACGACGCTTTCTCGGCGCAGCAAGAGAATGAAGGTCAAACTTCACGCCCAAAAAGCCAGCGGCCCCATCGATCTCATCATCGACAGCACGGGTCTGTCCATTGTTGGCCAAGGTCAATGGGCTGGAAGAAGCTTCACCTTGGCGTTGATCACCTTGGCAATGTCGTTGCGCAGAAGCTGACCGATTCCAATGTTGATGACGCTAAGACTGGCGTGAAAATGATCATATCCAAACCACGCGCTACAAGGCGACATGGCGCACCTTTTCAAGACGTCAACACAGGTAGACATACTCCCGCGACACTTCGATCTCACAACCTGCAGCCACCCAAGAGAAACCCTGGACACTCGTCAAAATCACAGCCTACGATTCTCGCGATATATATGACGTGGCGAAAGACGTAGGAGCCAAAGTTGTGGTGCCGCCAATCAAGGGAGCGCGGGTCCACAAGAACGGATCAAAGAACAGAAACAAGACCGTCCGACGAGTGAAGAAGGTCGGTCGGCGAAGAAGGAAGGAAGCCGATTACCATCGGCAAGGGAAAGTCGAGAACACGTTCTTCAGGTACAAGACGATCATTGTTGGAAGGCTTCGATCAAGGTGCAAAGGGACTCAAGAAACCGAGGCGATGCTGGCGTGCAATATCCTCAATCGAATGCTCCAATTGGGCGGACCCAAGTCGGTGAAGATCAAGA
Source organism: Planctomycetota bacterium (assembly GCA_015485455.1). Lineage (GTDB taxonomy): Bacteria > Planctomycetota > DRQF01 > S139-23. The sequence continues at coordinate 1,774 of WFTN01000469.1, forward strand.
ACTGAAATGGCAGTTGGAGCTACTGCTTCGGCTTGAGCTTGATTCATCCACCACCGCCATCCTACGGACTGAGTTTTCGTCTCCTGTTGCTCTCCACCCCATCTTCGGTCTTTCAAACGTTCGCTTAGTTTCCCAGGACGAACGCGGCCTTCGATGACGCAGTTACTATCGACTACAGATCTTTGACAGAGATCTGTCAGGGACTTTCACCCGGCTGAACGGATACCTTCCCAGGCCCACGGAGCACAGGCATCCTGCCTGTTTCTTTGCCTTTCTACTTTCGCCTTCAAGCCACAGCTAATCCAAGAACGGGCGGGACGCCCGTGGTCCAAGGGGAATTTCGCTTGAGCGTCCAAAACTGGAGCAAAATCGCCGAGCAATGATAGGGAGCAATGTTGCGGATACACCCGCGATTTTGTCGGCCCAAATCCAAGAAACGTCACTCGAATGCAAACAAGAATTGGAATCTCAGGTCGAATTGCGTGCTCAATGGCAAAACATCAAGTGGAGCTGGTCGGGGCTCTGATGACTCAACCAGAATCTAATGCCAAAGAGAACTCATGGGGACGGCTAAGAGTTTTTCCCCAAATGGGACAATGTCGCTGCCGTTGTAAAGGACGATGCCACCGTTAAAATCGTTGCCTACAGATTCTTGAAG
>WFTN01000470.1 GCA_015485455.1 Planctomycetota bacterium
GTCCGAGGCAATGACCACAAAGGTGTCAAAGGAAGTGACGGCATCAGCCTTCGTCCAAAGCCCCACGCCTCCGGCAAGGGAGAACACGTCGTTTTCGCCCTTCAGCAGTGATTTGCCATTGAGAAGTCCTTCGAATTGATTGCCTCTTTGACGGATGGTAAGCGTGTGCCATTTCTGCGCCGGGAGGCTCACTTGAGCGTCGGCGAGGGTTCGGCGAATGCCGTCTTTCACGAAGTAGATGCGAAAATTGTTTTCTAAAGGATTGAATCGAGCGATGTAATAGTTGTCTTTGTCTTGCACCCGCCAAATAATTCCACCTCCCTGATCAATCTCCCCTGTGTTCGCCTTGAAGGAAACGGATATCTCACCGTCTTGGAATGATAAGTCGTCGGTCCAACACAAATTGAATGTGCTGCCTGAATCGTGATTCTGATCGGTCAACGCCAGGACTTTTTGACCTGTTGGGGCAGTGGGGTCTTCGGTCACCTGCCAAGTAGCCAGTGGTCCTTTGGAGCGGGTGGCTTCAATCTTCCATTGGGGATGAATTTCGCCGATCGGAACGTTCTCGAAACTGAATGGGAAAATCTTCAGTGGACTCTCTTGTCCAGAGGTACTTTCACCTTCATCCTTGCTGCCACTTTGGCAACTGGTGAGAATCAATAATCCGAGAATGACGCCGGTAATTATTGCCAGATAATTGCATTGAGTGAGACGATTCATGTGCCTTCTTTCAGTCGAATTTGAGGATCTTCAATGGTCGAGTCCAGTGGCTTGATCTAATCGACAGATGCGGTTTTTCCCCTTACCATAGGCCGAACTCCTGAAGGATACCATGCCCATGTCGAAGTTGATGTTACTTGTTGCTCTTCTATTTGTCGCCTCCTTCTGTCCAGTTTCCTCAGCCCAAACGCCCTTTCCGCGGGTGTCGAAGGCCTGGCCAACAGGGACGATTTTCGCCCCCTTGGACCTTCCTGCTCCTAATGCCATGCGCAACGGGGCTGGTTCTCCTGGGCCCGCCTATTGGCAGCAGCAAGCAGACTATGTCATCGAAGTCGAGCTAAACGAGCAGAGTCGCATGCTGAAGGGCAAAGAACGTATTACCTACGTCAACAATTCTCCCGATGAATTGGATTACGTTTGGATTCACTTGGAGCAGAACATTTTTAAGGCTGACAGTATTGGGGCCCAATTGTCCGGTCAAACCGCCATAGGAATGAAGAATGCTTCGGGAGATGGCATGATTGTGACTTCCGTTTCTTCTATGGGAGAAGCTCTGCAGATGAGCATGTATGGAACGATTGCTCGAATCGTTCCCCCCAAGACGATTGCAGCGAATGGCGGTCAGTTCGTATTTGACATCGCATGGAGCTTTGTTGTTCCTGACAAAGTCTTTCGTCGCTTTGGTGCTGAGAAACTGGAGCAAGGAATTGTCTTTGAGCTAGCCCAGTGGTTCCCGGCCATGGCCGTCTATGACGATGTCTATGGTTGGAATACGCTCCCTTATATTGGCACCGGTGAGTTCTACACCAACTTCGGATCTTACGACGTCAAGATTACCGTGCCCCGAAGCCATATTGTTGTTGCCACAGGAGTGCTGCAGAACGCAGGCGAAGTCTTTACTGCCGAACAAAAAAAGCGCCGCGATCTGGCCGCAAAGAGTGATGAAACCATCATGGTTTGTGGCCCAAGTGAAGTGGGCACACAAGGAAGTCGGCCGGACGGGGATGGTCCTTTGACTTGGCATTTCGTGGCTCACAAGGTGCGGACATTTGCTTTCGCTTCTTCATCAGCTTTTATCCTAGACGCCGCCAGTGAAAACGGGATTCTCATCCAGTCGGCCTATCCAAAGGAAGCTCTTCCCCTGTGGAAGAAAAGCACCCAGATGCTGAAGACAGCCATACGCGGTTACAACAAACGGTGGTTTCCCTATCCCTATCCGGTGGCCACCAACGTCAATGGGCCCGAGGGTGGTATGGAATATCCGATGATCATCTTTTGTGGAGCCCGCAAGAGTGAAGCCGGGCTCTATGGCGTGACGACCCATGAGATTGGTCACAATTGGTTTCCAATGTTGGTGAATACCGACGAACGTCGCCATGCTTGGATGGACGAGGGTTTCAATTCATTCATTAACCTTTATTCCCGGCCCGATTGGCCCAACGTCGGCGTGCGGGCACGGGGGACGCCGGCCAACATGGCTCGCTTCATGCGGCAAGAGAACCTTGCGCCTATTGTCACTCAGCCGGATCGGCTGGATCGTCGCCACCTAGGAATAATCGAATATTCCAAGACAGCCTTGGGGCTCAAGATCTTAAGAGAAGAAGTTCTTGGGGCTGAACGATTCGATTTTGCCTTTAAGAAGTACATTCAGCGTTGGGCTTTCAAATCCCCACGGCCTGCCGATTTCTTTCGTTTGATGGAAGATGCTGCGGGGATGGATTTGGCGTGGTTTTGGCGTGGATGGTTTTTGACCAGCTCTCGCCTTGACCAAGCGGTTGTGTCTGTTTCGCAAAGGAAGAAAAAGGAAGGGGCTAAAATCATTTTTGAGAATCGAGGAGCCATGGTAATGCCCCTCAAGTGGACAATCACTTATGGCGATGGCAGCGTGTCCGAACACCGTCTTGCTGTCGAAATCTGGTTTAATTCGAATCGCATTGAGGTGCCGATCAAGACGACGAGGAAGATCGTCCAGGTGACCATCGATCCAAAGGTCCGCTTGCCAGATGTAAATCGCGCCAACAATGCTTGGAGTGATTGATTTCTGCACTACTTTCTCTTTGGACTGCATTCGATTGAGAGGAGGACATCCTTGTTTCTTCTCAACTTTCGATGGATCACAATGTCGATTCTCTTCGCATTCATGTCCAACTCCACTACATCAAAGACCCCATTTTGGATTTGGATCGCGCCGTTTCTTAACTTGATTACTTCGTGTGAAGCACCATCTCCTCCCAAAATGAGTCGTATTTGTGGCTTTGATGCCGCATATTCTTGAATTACTGGCCAGAGATTTTTTTTCGATCCGCCCCAGACGAGAACAATTGGTCTTTTTGTCTTTGTCCATTTGTCGAGTGCCTTCATAACTTTCGGCAGATGAGACTTGCGAGACATCTCCATGTAATTCAACATGATGAACCGGAAAGGGCCAAAATCGCAAAAATGGTTGAGGGTCCCGTCTTCGTATCGGTACTTGAGCAGGTGTCTAAAAATCCACCCAGAACCGAGGTCAGTCTGGGGCCATCCTTGATCATGGTTCGAGGCAGAGACCAGGAGAGGGAGGCTACCAAGTGACTGACCAAAAGTATCGAGAGTCTCTCGTCGAAGCTCTACCGTGTTGTAGGGGCTAATCATGAAATCTCCTGAATGCAACACAACATTGGGCTTTCCGCGATCAATGATACTTAGTTGATCCTTGGGGAAATAGTCGACCCGGCGGCTTCTCCATCGGTAGATGCTAGATGTGTGTCCAACGTGGAACGCCTTTATTCCTTTTTCGGCAGGCCCTCGGATTGCGAAGCACTTACTGAATCCATTGCCATCGTAGACGGAATAGTAAAGAGTTTTGCCAAACTGGACGGAGATGCGATGACGGTGAAGCGTCGACTTGTAGGAAATTGCGCCATACTTGGCAGTGCTCCCGGGAGCTTTTCCCTTGAAGTGAAAAACTTGGACCTCCTTTGGGATACTTGGATGAGTCGGAGGGATCGTGTGCGGATTGTTTGCAAGACTACTCTTCAGGAATGTCTCTATGGCGTTCCGATCCAGGGATTTTGCGATTATCGTGCTTGTTTCTTTGTCTGTGATGTAGGAGATGAAGTAGACGACGGAATCTTTCTGCTGGGCATATACCGTAACCCAAGGTGATATCCCCGTTTGTATTTCTTGTTTTTGGGCATCCGCTGAACTGTGGCACGTGAAAGTGAAGAGCACGAGTAGTTGGTAGATGCTGAATCTAGACAATTTCATTTTTTGGCCCCGTCGGAAGTCCTGGTATTCTTGGGTGGCTTTTCACTCTAGGTCGGTGTCGCTCTGTCGTCAAGTCGCCAGAATCCCTTCGGGCAGTTTCGTCTTCCAAAAGTATCTCGAGCGCCTCGCAAGAAGCCTGGGAACCCTAAGTTTTGACAGGTTGTCCAAGGATCAAAGGATCAAAGGATCAAAGGATCAAAGGATCAAGCTGCGAGAATGCGTTTCCTCCTGCAGTGGATTCTTAGAGTGGACTTAGGTTTGCAAGTCGATTGCGGGGCTTAGGCAACTTCAGGAGCGGCGTAACAGCCAGCCCAAGAAGTGAATTCGATTTACGAGATGTATCCCAGGAATCTGCGATAATTTTCGTCAAGCAATTTCTCATGGAAACGATGACGGCATTCCGGAATTCAGCGGGGTGTTTGTTTGACGAGGAAACATGGACTCAAGACCCACTGTCGCCGCGTTTCCAAACCTTGCCCCCAATCATGCCTCGAACAAGTGATTTTGGCTGAAAGACAATGCTGGGCCACATAAAGACCTCACTGGTGCAATGGCATTCTTTGTTCTTGATGGCACATCGTTGTTGCTGACCAGCGACGGAACTCCAGATTTCAGGGAAGGTGTTAGAGCGCAGATTACCGATGGGCTCGCGCTCTTCGCAGAGGGCTACGTCTCCGTTGGCGTGTACGACTCCAATCAGTTTCCCTGCGGTGCAAGGGATAGCTTGTGTCTGGGTCTCTGCAGCTCTGATTTTGCCCCAATGGAGCATCGGGTCGACTATGCCGCCGAACCGACCTTGTCCCCGGACGCGCCAAATGCGTTTGGTTTCTTGGACTAAGCGCCGGTATTCTTCGAGTTTTGGCCCTTGGAGCGTGGCTTTTTTTCTCTCGCCGCGAATCATGGCAATGTTGTGGTGTGCCATGGCTGGGCATCGATCGACTAAGAATTGACTGAGTTGAGCAATCTCATCGACATTTTCTCCTGTGCATGTGGATATGGAGTGGATATCGAGGCGTGGTTCTTCTTTTTGATATTCCGCCAAGGCATCGTATGTACGCATGGACTTGGCGAATCCTTGAGGATCCTTGCGCATGGCATTGTGAGCTTCTTCAAGACCATCAAGAGAGAGTTCAACGGTGAAGTTTTCGAGTCCAGGATGTTTGAATGCTTCCCGCAACTGGGTGATCGTCTTCTCAGTAAAACTGCCGTTGGTCGGAGTGTATATTCGCTTGACACCGGTCTCGTCCACGAATTTCCGGCAAATTTCCCCCAGCTCCGGCCGCAAGAAAGGCTCGCCACCAGAAAGGCTGAGGTTTTCAATTGGGCCCAAGCTTTCTGCTAGTCTAAATAACTCATCTTTGGTTAGGTCATCTCGTTGATTCAGGTTTTGCCAGTAGAAGCAATGATCGCAGGCCTGGTTGCAGATGGAGTTGATGAACAGGATGAGGA
>WFTN01000471.1 GCA_015485455.1 Planctomycetota bacterium
GTGAGAACTCCGAATGGGGAATTCGTGTTACCGCCCAAGGGTGCCCAACTCAAGGAAAGGGTCGTCAAATTGGGATTCAAATTGGAATCGTAACTGATGATCGGCAAGACTGGTTCCACCAACGCCAAGAACCCATCAGCTTGACCGTTGGGGGTCAAATCATGAGGGACGCCACCAAAACCCGAAACCAACGGAAAACCATTTCCTTCAGACTCACCGCCGACCCAAATCAACGACTGAGAATTCACGAAGAGATCATGCCCTCGGTCATTCAAAGTACCACCCAGGTAAGATGAGCCGATGAGGCTTGTGACCCCTGCATCGAAATGAACAAGGACGGCATCCTCAGCTCCAAGGGGTATGGGGCTAATAGCATTCAATGACGCAGGAAAGTCGTTCGAGGTTGTATAGCCCGTCACCACAAGACTTCCATCCGCCATGGCAGCGATTGCATTGCCAGCTTCAGACCCCGAAGAATCAACCATACCCGATGATTGAATCACCCCAGTAGCATCGAAACGTGCAACTGCAATGAGGGACTGACCATCCCCTGATCCACAAACCGCAACTGAACCCGAGGGCTGCAAGGTCGCGCCACGATACTCATCTCGCCCGGCGGCGGGCTGACCAAAATTGGTAAGTGTACCTCCTTGAGCGACAAGGACCGGGTGAGCAATATTCGCCAAGAATGCCTGGCGAGCGAAAGATCCTGCCGCAAGGATCCTGCCATTGTTGACCACAAGATCATTGATCATGTCAGTGCCCATACCCGAGGGATTGTAAATAATCTGCGTTCCCCCTGTATAAGCGCTGTTGAGTGATGCCACCCAAGCCCGACCGCCAAAAGAACCGCCGATGACGTTGTCTTTGATAACGCCAATGGCGTTGAAACCAGCTCCAACACCGAATCGACCCTGAGCCAGCAAGCTCGACAAGGAGTTGTCCAAGCGAACAACGAAAGCATCTGGGTTGTTGCTTCCACCCACAGGAGCCGGAAAGTCTGTTGAGCTTGTTGCCCCACAGATGCTCACCTCCCCGGCACTATTGACGTCAATGTCCAGGGCCATCTCCGTGCTGTTGCCGCCGAGGAAAGTAGAATTGATCAACTGAAGATTGGCGGAGAATCGGGATACAAAAAGGTCATTTCCCATGCCCCCGGCGCAAGCGCAAGTAGAATCGAATGCGCCAGCAGTGATGGGAAACAAGGGCGATGAAGTCTCTCCTGTTGCCAAGATGTCACCATTCGCATCTGAAGTGATAGCACGAATTCGATCAGCAGAAGCGCCACCAATCACAGTCGACGTAATCACAGGATCAATATGAAGTGGAAGGTTTCGATCGTACTCTCCCAGTTGAAAACCGAATTCGTTGTTCGAGAATAAGACGTAAGAAATCTCAACAAAGATCTTCCGTCCATCTGACACTTGAAAAGCGGAAGGGGCTGTGGCTCGAAATAAAGCTCCAGATTTCGACAAGATTGAAAGCCCACCGGTCTCATCCTTCGCAATTGAAGCCATGGACAAACGCGTACGAATGAGAGTGGCATCTGCATAAGGTGAAACCGTAAACCAGCGTTCGAGGTTGTCGCCATTGTAGCGCAACGAACTTGATATCCCATCATAGAGGCTAGCCCAGATCACTTCCTTTCGCGGTCGCGGAGCAACGATAACGTCCGCGGGTTTGGTTGTGCCCAAGAACCGATAGTCTGCTTCGCCCATGGCCTGCCCTGACTCGACACCAGTCCCCAACGCCCCAACGAAATGCTCTTCGAAACGATGCCACTCCCCAGACTTGCCATCCAACGATACCCAAGTGGTGCTGCCATCATCGAAAACACCAACCCAGTAGGAAGATGTCGCTGCAAGAAAGTCGGGTAACCTCCTTCCGATAGTGCTGGAGATGGCGAAGAAGCCCCGAACATCGGAGGGACTTGGGAAAGCTGGCACAGAGAGTCCTTCGAATTCTCGAGAAGCATGAACAGCATCATCGACGGACGAAACAACATCAGCATCGAAACCAACGATCTCCCCAATCGACGACTTCGTCGCCTCCAAAGAAACTTCTGTTGACACTTGCGCGTCAAAGTTCTGCGCCACTGCGGACAGCCCTGTTAGGGAAACAATGAGGAACACTCTTAGAATAAATAACATGGAGCTTTTCTTTCTCTGAGCCAACTCCTCCAACAGTTCGATGGCGCGACAAGATGACACACGCAAGTCAAGGCGAACGGTAATGAAGGAACGGATGATAGAGGCTCAAGTATGAGGCGAATCACGGCTAAATTCGCCAAAGGGAATCGGCACGCCCGTTCTTAACTGGCAACCACTGCGAAGTCAAGACAATCGCCTCCAACGTCGGCCGACTGTGATGCCACCTCGGGGATGACAACGTCCGAGGTCGTGTTACAATCGACACATGCCACGAAACCATGAGAACGAAGATTCAAGTTCTTCCACAAGTTTTTTTGGAGCCCTTTACGATCTGCGCGACCATGTCGGCGCTTGGTGTGGGGCTTTGGCTATGCTTGTTGTTGCCGTGGTCCTTTGGATCGCACCTGGGGAAATGGCTGGTGAATTTGAATACCACAAAGAAGCAGCCATCGCCGCTGGAAGCTTCGGTATTGCTGTTTTGCTCGCATTGGTTCTCAAAGGACGAGCTGGGTACAGGGCCAAAGCATTGGTGATGGGATTTCTATCCTTAGCTGTTGGCGCATTCTCTCTGTGGTTGGTCCAAGACGCAGCCCAAGATGTTTGGGCCCTCCATGAAACAGGAGAGATACGCACCGTTGAGGTGGTTGGCACTACCTCCCAATACAATCCCAAGAGCCGCAAAACAACTCGGAAAACCCGCGTCATCGTCGATGGAAAAGGAGTCACAGTCAAGCTGCCTCATCTCCCCCGCCGTGGAGCGACAGTTCAAGTTTTTGTGGCTCCGGAGCGGCCAAAGGCCATCGTCCCTGGGGGCACGGAAAAAGAGTGGCTTCCGCTCTTGGATGCTGTCTGTGGTAAGTGGACTTTCCTACTTTTCACTTTGATCTCTGTTTTCTGCATTGTCGCACTGCCGATCAATCTTTGGCATGTTGTGTTTGGTCCGCAGAAATGAAAGACAAAGAACTGAAATCGATTGTGGTTTTGACTGGGGCGGGGGTTTCCGCGGAGTCGGAGATTGAGACATTTCGGGATAGTGACGGGCTGCGGGAAAATCATCGTTTGGAAGATGTGGCAACACCTCAGGCATTTCTGCGAGACCCTAAGTTGATACATCGACTCTACAATGCTCGTCGTCGCCAACTGATAGCCCTCTTTTACATGAAGGCCATCGAAGAAGCCCTCCTCACTTGCGATCTCTTCGTCTCTGTTGGCACCTCAGGGCACGTCTACCCCGCCGCAGAGTTCGGACAATTGGCTAATCGGGTTGGCGCCCACACAGTCGAGCTCAATTTGGAACCATCTGTCGGTGAATCTCAATTCGCCGATGGCCACTATGGATTGGCCACAGAAGAAGTTAGCAGGTTCTTTGGCAACCTTTAGGCTTGGGATCGTGAGTGAGGTTTCACTATGATCACCTCGATTCGATCAAAAGGAAGGACCAAATGAAAATCACAACGCCTATCTTCTTCGCTTTCCTCTTACTACTCACGGGATGCGGAGACAAAGGAGGCTCTGAGCTTGAGTCGGGCATGAGTGCCCCTCAAGGCAAAGTCTTGATGCAGTTTGTTGCCGCTACCACAGATCCCGACGGCAATCGAGAATTTAAGTGGGTCGCCAAGGCAGGAGGTGACTTCTCGGCTGAATTCTCAATAGAAGAGAACGGCAAGGTCGCCGCTTTCGCACCTGCCCCAGACCTATCGTCAGAAGCCCCCCTGACCATTACCTTCGTTCAAAAGAAGGCCAAGGACACGGCCATGCTGGCGTCTCCATTCACCTTACAATTCGAATCACAGGCGGAGTCAACCATCTCAAAATCGGGAGTCCTGCCTGGCCCTCAACCCACAGAGCCAGCAAGGGAATCCCAAGGAGACCATTTACAATCAGAGCAGCTACTTGGGGCAGGCGAAAAGTCCGTCTTGATCTGGTGGCAATCTCGGATGGATCAAGACTTATGGGTGGCAGATGGGGGGACCCCAGGCATTGAGGTCTACGTCGATGGTAAAAAGACCTTGTTGAAGGACTACGCCATGCCCGCTTGGGCCTTAACCATCTATTTTAACAAGAAATGAGTCAGTTATGAGTGGAAACTGGGCATTCTATCCTTGCCGGGTAGAAAACATGTCAGCATCGATCTACTTGGATCTTAATTACAAAGACACCGGGCCTATGCCTGGGTTAACGGAGAACCTGCGCCTTAAGTTGCAAATGAAGGAACCTCGGCCCGATGGTTTGTCCAGCCACGAGGAGTTCGACCAACTCCGCGCGATCGAGGACGCAATCATGGCTTTGACCCACGAGAATAGGAACCTTGTTTTCGTGGGCCGCAACACCAGCGCTGGCTTTCGTGAGTTCTACTTCTATGCATCAGATGCTGAAACCGCCGAAAGAGAAATCTCGACTTCGTTGGAAGCGTTTGCCCACTATGAGTTTGAGTTAGGAAGCGCTTCCGACCCAGAATGGCGTTGCTACTTTGGTTTTCTTTTTCCCAGCGACCGAGATTTCCAACTCATCCACAATAGCCAACTCTTGGAGCAGCTCGAAAGTCACGGAGACAAACACCACTTGAGTCGCCCCATTGACCATACGCTGGTTTTCCCAACGTCAACGGCCCGGGAGCAAGCTGCCCTACGAGCCCAAGCAAAAGGTTTTATCGCAACCGAAAAAGAAGAGGCCGATGGTGCATTCATGGTTACTCTGCAACGTTCAGACCCTGTGACTTACCACGAAATCAACGACGTCGTGCTTGGCCTCTTTGACTTGAGTCGGGAATTGGGCGGCACCTACGACGGTTGGGGGTCTCCCGTAACCGACGGGGAATAAAGCAGAGACAATCAGCGCCATTTATCTTGGACTAGTTTCAAGGAGTCGGGATCAAGGTGAAGACGGACCTCTTGAATCGTGTCGCTACCTTTGACCTCAACGGATGGCAAGGTCATCTCGATTTCGGCTTCTCGGAATCCTTTGCGTTTTAGCCTTGCGAAAATCTCGTAACTACCCGCTAAGGGAACTCTCACTGTAGCCGACTCTTCCCCAGCCGAAAACGATTGCCAACTGAGAATATGGGACCGTTGGACGCTCCTCATGGCAAGGCGGAGAACCGTGCCATCAGGGAGTGCCCCAAGATCCTCGACGACAAGACGCAAGGGAATGCCCGCCTTGAGCTTGAGATCAAGACGACTTGCCTGGACATTGCGATAAATGGCCTCTCGAAACCCTGGGAGGTAGACAATCAGATCAAAAGGAGTCTCTGGAAAGAGAAAGGACTGAGTCGTCTGTACCATGGCAATCGTTCCTAACTCAACTTGAGAGTTGGCATCAAGGATGAGCGCTGTGAGGAGTTTCCTTTCGCCCAATTCCGCTGGTTCGACCAAGTTGAGTTCGACACTCTTGGCGTTTTCCAAGAGCCGTATCTCTCCTAAGTCGGTCGTTTTCCCGGCTCCAACAGAAAAAGACTCAATCAAATGAAGCTTCCGTTCTCCCGCAAGCCGCGAAGTACAATAAAACTGATAGTCGCCGATTTGCAACTCGTCAGTCTTGAATGTGCCATCATCCTCGGGATGCCCCCGCCAATGGCCACCCGAGCTTGAAGACTCAATGGTGATGGAGACGGATTCATCTGCCAAGCTGGAAGGCAGGACAATACTCCCAGTCACGAACCCAGGCTCAATGATCGAGATCAGAACACTCTCAGCACCAGCCGTTACCAAATGCCTTGCACGATCAAAACCAGACTTGCGGGCCTGAACGACAAACTCGCTCAAATCAGATTGGCCTCGGATCAGAAAGGCACCATTCCTGTCAGTCTTGCTGATAGCAATTCTTGGGCCGGTAAATAGCTTGTTGGGCATGCGCTGTACCAAACGTTCACTGACCTTCTTGGGGGCAAAAAGAGACACCAATGCACCGGCTACCGATTTGCCTTGCCCATCAACGACCCGCCCTGTCAGAAGAACGGGCAAGGAGACCATCAAGACATCACCGACATCTTGGGAGAACACATCACCCCCAGCGAGAGGCAATGAGGTGGTGGCGATCATGAGGGTACTGTCAAATTTGTCCTTCTTGGTGAATTCGAGAAAACGCTCTGACGCCGTCTCGAGAAATTTGTCCTTCAGGAGAACCTTGAACCTGCCTTTCGCATTGGTTCGGATCGTCCAACCACGCATCTTGAAGCGTTTGTTGGGCACCTGATTGCCCCAGCGAAAATAGACCGACTGATTGGCCATGGCCTGACCATCTTCATCAATCAGGCGGCCAGTCATTTCCGGAAACTTCCCTTCAATCTGAAAAACGACTTCCTTCATTTTCCCAGGGACATCGGAACTGAAAATGGTCTTTTTCAAGGTAGCGAACGACGCTCTGCCTATTGAATCCACACGAATGCGCAAGTTGGCCCCACAAGCTACTTGGGAAATACTGGCCTCACCCTTGGGGACAATTGCCTGGTATGCCGGGATAATTCTATCGTCGTCATTGTTCTTAGAAGCTCCAACAAAGGAAGCCGTGATGGACATAGGGCCTTGGCAAATTGCACCCGCCGCATTCAGAACCTTGATGGCAAGAGTCGATACCTTGGGGAGAATCAATTCAATCACTTCTTGAGGCGGATCAACGACGTCCAAGATGTTTGTAATGGGTGGATTGAATACACCTCGAAGACCGACATAGAGATCTCCCTCCTCTGCAAACTTCAGCAAAAGGTCCTGAGGAAAACTCAGGAGAGCGATGCCGTCTTCATTGGTTTTCTTGGTCACCATCTCCATGGTGAGGCCGGATTCTCGTCGCACTCCCAAGGCCACATCACTGAAAGCAACTGGTTTCTTGCCTTCATCGAGGACCCGAACCCGGGTCAAGCGAATGGGGCCCAATTGAATAGTGAGTTGGTCCGGGAGTGGCGAAGGTATCTGAACCGTTCCAAACAAAGAATCTGTAAATGAAGCGATAGCCAAGATAGGACGCTCTGTGGGGAGGCGCACTTCTCCCTTGGTGGAGGTTCGATAGTGCTCACCATGGTTGCGAAAAAACCCAAGCATGTCTGACTGCATTTCCAGCATCCAGGTTGCCCGTTCGCTACGGTCAGCCAACATCATACTCACATCGCAATTGGCAACACTCGCTTTCGTTTCACCATCAACGACGTGAAGGAGAATGCTGTTGCCCTCATCCAAGATGGGCGCTGCGTCAGGTTTCTTTTTCTCGGGGGGCGCTGTTTCTGCAGGTTGGATGGCGGGTGGTGGCCCCTCTTGAACTTCGACCTTTATTCCTGTTTGTTTCCTGGTGGGTTGGACACGCTCCGAGGAGATATCCTCAGCGGCGTCCCTTCCATCCATGGTGACTTCTACTTGGGTCCCAAGATAGATCCACGACCCAATAGCCAGCAAAATCAACAAGAAAGTGGCAACGACAAGTTGCTTGTTCATTTCCGACTCCTCTCAACATTCGAAGCAGAAAAAGGACTCTACACGGGAACATTCTCCTGATCCAGGAGGGTGAGACTTGGCAGCTATGTGCCACAGAATGTCTGGTAATTGCAGTCGCCATCCTCTGGGGCCTCTTGAAAAGGACGAGATGCGGGGGAATCGACATAGGGCGAGCGTAGAACTTCCAAGAACTTCTGGGTGGAGTCTATGTTTTGGTCCCTGCAGATATCCTTCAAGACCGCTTCTACTTGGTGGTTTCGCGGAATCACAACTGGGTTGGCCCGAGCCATGAGTTGACAAGCACTCGTCTGGCTCTCAGGCGTGGATGCGACTCGGGTCACCCAAGTCGTCACCCACTCTTCTCCCAAGTCTTGCGCCAACGCTTCCCGGGCATCAACTTTTAGCAACGATTGCCCAAGCTGGTGAAAAGTGATGGTGTAGTCAAGCTTCTTGTCCTGCATGATTCGAAGAAGTTCGCCAACCCGCTCCTCGTCTCCATCTTGCGGATCATCAATACCTAACTTTCGATTCATCATGGCCATCCAGGAATCATCAAGCATCGGGCCAATGCCTTTGATTCTTGTGATCGCCAACTCGATAGCTTCAGCCTCGTCATCGGCAATCAAGGGAATCAGACATTCAGCAAAACGGGCCATGTTCCATTGCATGATGTTGGCTTGATTGCCAAAGGCATAACGGCCTTGATGATCAATGGAACTA
>WFTN01000472.1 GCA_015485455.1 Planctomycetota bacterium
CAAGGCCAAAACGTAGGTGAACGGCTGGGATTTCGTCTTGAGATTTGGGGACAATACTCATGTGATTCTTCCGGTTAGAGAGCTAAACCTGAATCAGCATCATAGATTTTGAGGGGGTCAAAACTGGGTCATTTGGTTACTTTTGAAGCAGAGTTTTCTGCCAATTTCATGGTGCCAAAAGACCGAGAAAGAGGAAGAAAATATAGCCACCATTGGCTTACAAAGACGACAACCTTGCCTTAGTAAACGACTCCAGGTTTGCTGCCGGAGGCTCGTGACATCACTCAGGGGTGTCGTCATAGTCCGCTGTGCCAACGGAGTTGGTCCAGGTTTTGCCGGTGGCGCCATATCGTTGCACGCAATAGACGCTATACATTCCTACTCCAGTTGCCTTGAATTTCGCAACGGAGACTTCTTCAATTCTCACAGTTTCGCTTTCACCAAGTAAGATCCACTCACCAAGACCAACTTGGCCATCACCATCTTGATCAGCGCCACCCCAAAGAACAACCCGAACCAGAGTTTTATCTTGGGCAGCGATCGCTTTCACATCTATGTCGACAGTCAGGTTCCACTTGATCCTACTCCTCGTGACTTGAAGTTCTTCGAAGACTGCGTCACCAACCTCCCCGAACTGGACGGTCATGGAAGCTGGCCTCGCTAAATCGCCTAAGTTGCCAATGAACCTCGGCTCACTTGCGAGTTTGGCAGCAGTGGCCACGACAATTGTAGCGAGTAAGAGCAGACTGCTTAGGATTTTCTTCTTCATGGGGAACACTCAAGTGAGATTCAATGTCTAGAGGAACCTCTCAGAGTATCGGCAAAAAGCCTATCCCCCCTTGATTCAGAGGGCAGCAACCCGGCTACACTGTGGGGGCCGAACTCGCCCCACAGCGGATTGAATTACCTGTATGTTGACAGCCAAGGTAACCATCCTGTGGTGAATCTCAGAACACCCTGCCTCGATCTGAGTGCCGTCTCAAACAGCATCCCAACATTCAAGTATTTCGTGCATTCCGACAGCTTGGGAGGGCCGCTAGGCGCAAACACACTCCATTGGATTCACTGTGCCGAGTTTGCCCACGGGAATCCTCGGGACTTTTCAGTTCGTCATACCGACCGCCCAAAGCTCAGGAATTGCGCTTTCGAACGCAATTCAGATCACGATCCAATAGCCAGAATTTCGGTGGCGCTGTGGGCTAAGCAGGAGCTACAGGTAACCTCACGCGGAAATGCTCAACGCCGACTTCTTCAAAGGGCTCGCCCTCAGTTGCGAATCCGCACCCCTCGTAGAAACCAACCGCATCCCCCCGAGCATGACAAATCACTTCCTTTTGCTTCACGCCGACGACTGGGCGTCCCACAGTTTCAATCGAGTAATAACCCAATCACCCCGATATGCGCCTAATTCTCCATGGCGAATCGACAAATTTCATATATCCAGGAACTTTTTTCCTAACTATTAAGACACAGGCAAAAAGAAACCGAAGAAAGGGATGCCAGTTTTGTGTTCGAAAATTACGTCAGGCCCTGTGACCATGAGGAACTCTCATGTCGCCGAAAGCCCCATAGGTTCGATTTACGTCCATGAGTCAGCGCCCCCTTTCTGCCAACAACAATACTGACAGCGGCGATGCCCCCGTTGCCACCGCGTTCACAGGATTCAGAACGCGGCTGATGACCCAAGAAGAGTTGGATGCGTCTGGAACTGTCATCATTGATCACAGCAAAGAGAGTGGTGACAACGAAGTATCCAGTGAGATTGATCTTCTGTCCCGAAACGGGCTAGCGATTAATTCGACCGTGGAGGAATCCCGTTGTGGTTTCATCCCTGGGTACTCCATCTTAGGAAGCCTGGGACAAGGAGGTATGGGAGTTGTTTACCAAGCCATCCAAGAACGCTTGCAACGTGTCGTCGCTCTCAAAGTCTTAAGGCCAAGCCGAGAAGGGAATGCGGAATTTGTCAGCCGATTCAAACGAGAGGCCATGGCAGTGGCCCGCCTCAATCACCCCAATATCGTGACGGCCTATGACTATGGCGAAGTGGATGGACGGTTCTACTTAGCCATCGAGTATGTGGAAGGACGCGATGGTGCCGAGCTCATTGCTCACAAAGGACGCATGGTGGAGCGAGAAGCCATCGCTCTCATTCGTGACGCAGTCCTTGGCCTCAGCCACGCCTTGTCTCATGGAATCATCCACCGCGATGTGAAGCCAGCCAACCTGATGCTCACATCCGAAGCCGCGAAAGATGCCAGTGGTGGCGCATTGACCGGGCGCTTGAAAGTCACAGACTTGGGCCTTGCGCAGATCAGGGAGGATGCCCAAGAGCTTGGGGATCTCAACCCAGATTCGGGCAAGATCGTTGGTACTCCAAGTTATATGTCTCCTGAGCAAGCGCGAGGAGAAGAGGTCGATTTCCGCGGGGATATCTATGCCTTAGGAGCCACCCTTCTTCACTTCCTGACAGGCATCAAACCATTCGAAGCCGATACGGCCTACGAGGTCTTAGCCCTCAAGGCACAATCTCAACTCACCCACCCCCAAGATCTCGTGGACTCCATTTCCGATGACACGATTTTGGTGTTGGATCGGATGATGGCTAAAAATCGGGGGGCTAGGTACCAAAGCTACGAGGAGCTACTCCTCGACTTGGTGGCTCTTTTGGCAGGCAGAAAACCAGCTACGCACCAAGTCCATTCCAAGTCTTCGTCTTTCTTGAAACCTCAAGTACGCAGATCAATCCTGCGGCGTCACCGGGCCGAAGCAGCCACCCCCCTAGCATTTCGCCTTCGTCTCGTGGCAGCACCACAAGACACCAAGACCCAACTCATGAAAAAAGTACTCGGATACGCCATCGCCTTGGGCACGGGCTTCGCCCTGGCTCATTTCCTGCTCTAACAGCCCCTTGCTTCCGGACAATCTGAAGAGTCTTCGGGTCTGAGGAGTAGAGCATTCGACCGAATACCGATGCTCATGCGGTCGTCGGTGTACCGACTTGGCATTATGATCGCTGTATGAATGATTTCGAATCCAAGCAGGTCGCCCCAGGCCCCGCCCCCCGTTCAGTGCGCAACGCCGTAGGAAAAATCATAGCCGTTCCCCCAGGTTGGGTTTTGGTAGCTCCTGGAGATGCGGCCCTCACCCGCAGGCTCAAGAAATCCGGACCTACTTGGGTTGTCCAAGAAAGGAAAGGCCGTCGCACCTTCTCACAAGGTATCTGGGCGGAATCCCAGCGTGTTGAATCGATCATGAGAGAGCTTGAGATTGAACGAAGTGATCCAGCTCATGGCAAGCGCCAAGCTCAAGCAAAGGCCCGCCGTAAGAAGGCACAAAATGCCTACGTTGAAGAATTCAACCGTCACGTTCGCGACTACTTAAACTTTGACAGTCGCTTCCGAGACTTAGAAGAAAAGTTGGCCGCTTTGGTAAGTACCCATGCGACCCCCGTGGGCAGTGGGACTGTGGCACGCACCAAACGGATACCGGTGAATGACAGAGCTGAAGCGGCGGTGATCGCTTGGTTGAGACACCAGACGACGGCCTATGACTCCATGCACATCCCCCGGATAAAAGGTCGGCGTCGAGAGATCAGAAGAATGTTCGCTGAGCGATCCCGAGACCTACTCGATGATTATCGTCGAGGCGAAAAACCCAACAAGAACTGTCCCCTCTTCCTCGCCCTCGAAAGCAAATGAACGTCGGACAATCGCAAGTAATAGAAGAGACACCGAGGATCTTCTAGTTGAGTTCCTCGGTGTCTCTTAGTTTAGAGGCAGATTGGAGCGCTATTTGCCACCAACAATCTTCATTTCGTCAATCAGACGACTCATGCCCGATACTTTCTCAGTGCACCAAAGGACATAACGAATGTCGACATTGATGGTACGAGATGCTTCAGGACGAAAAGCGTAATCAGATGTCATAGCTTCGTAGTTGCCATCGAAAGCCAAACCTGTGAGTTCACCTTTGCCATTCATGATTGGGCTGCCAGAGTTGCCTCCAGTGATGTCGTTATTCGACAAGAAGCAAATTGGCAATGTGCCCAACTTACTATCGCCGTAACGGCCCCAATCTTTCTTCGCGATCAAGTCCAGAACTTTCGCTGGAGCATTAAATGGTTCGACCCCTGTGTGCTTCTCAACGATACCTTCAGCCGTGGTGTAGTAACGGTATTCCACAGCATCCCGGGCGGTGTACCCGGTAATAGTGCCATAGGTGAAACGCAAAGTCGAGTTACTTTCAGGAGACGCATTGAATCCCTTGTATTCGGCTTTGGCATGCATCATCTTGACCCGAAGATCTTGGATCTTCGTGCCGAAATCTTCCATTCTCGCCTCAACCTCTCCAAGGCGTTCAATTGCAGAGGCGCCAAGCTTCTTCAACTGCCCGTATCCTTCAAGATTCGACGACAAGTGAGCGACGATTTCCTCCTGACTGAGAGCCGAAGGGAGAAGTTCAGCGACATAACTGTCAAGGCTCACACTATCGGTATCAACATTGGCCAAAGCCGCTGGGCGCCCCATGCTTGGTTCTGCCCAATAGACGCTCAATGCGTTCTTGAGACCGTTTCGTTGTCCTTCAAGATCAGCAGGAAAGAGCTGGCCGATGATCTGGGAGGCAATAGTTTCGGCTTGAGATTCTGGAAGCGAACCAGCCATTTGGCTGAGCTGAGGGTTTCCGAATAGGCCCGATGCAGACGCGCCAATCAAAGATTGCAAGGCAGCGAATTCGAATGCAGAGTTCTTATAGAGGTTGCCAATTTCGGTATAGACATCGCCATACTTAGCCAAACGCTCTGGATTCGATCTGATCCAGGCAGTGATCGCATCTTCTTCTGCTCGTAGTCTCTTGACCAAGCCAATGCGGCGAAGCTCTAGCAACTTGCCTTCGTAGTTCTTCAAGGTGTTGTTGATCGACTTCAGATCAGATGCGTTCTTGATCTTGGCTTCTGGATCTGACTCACCTTGTTTGATCAAGCGATTCGCCATTCTGCTCAAACCAGCAACTTGACGGGGCAGATCAAAACGCTCGCGATACTCAATAGAGTAAGACGAACGAAGACGGAAAGTGGGAGACCCAGGGTAGCCCATAATAAAGCTAAAGTCCCCAGGCTTGTAACCTGCGATGGAAACCTTCAAACTTGTTTCAGGTTTGAAAGGAACGTTCTCCGCATCGTAAGTCTTGCGCGAGCCATCCTTGCCCACATAGACACGGAAATAAGTAAAATCTCCCGTGTGCCGAGGCCACATCCAGTTGTCGATGTCGCCGCCATATTCGCCAATCATTTGTGGCGGGGCGTAGACCAAGCGAATGTCCCGGTAGGTCTCGTAACCAACCAAATAGTAAGCTTGGTCGAAGAGCATAGACTCGACTTTGGCATCTTCGAAACCCTTCGCCGTCGCTGCTTCGGTGAGAGCATTGCTGTTGGCCTCAACGATTTTCTTGCGGTCGGCGGCACTTGTCTTTGCCGTCACGCCGTTCAAAACATCCTTGGTGACATCGCGATACATCGTCGTGATGCGCATACCCAGGCCTTCACAAGGCAACTCATCAGCCATCGTTTTCGCTGCGTAGCCTTTCTTGATGCGATTGTTCTCAGGTGAAGACAAGGCGGCAATGGCATCAAAGGCCACATGGTGATTGGTCAAAACCAATCCCTGATCAGAAACGAAGGAACCGGAGCCGAAGCCGCTCAACGGGCCATCCGCTGGCAAAGAACCAATTTGCAAGAAGGCATTGCGAAGGCTTGGCTTTTCTGTCGACCACAATTGCTCGCGGGTCAGCTCAAAGCCCATTTTCTTCAAATGTTCCATTGGCAATCGAGTTCCGATTGCCGGAGGAACCCACATGCCCTCATCGGCGGTGATTGACCCCAAGCGGGCCAAAACACCAGCGAGTACGATTGCAGTTAATAAGACGAATTTCTTCATGAAGGAGTCTCCTTTGTATTTGGCTGGCAAGATAGCAAACACCCATGGCGGTAACATCTTTACCCTCAGAACGAGGCCACCTTTCGATCCTCTCATGATTCCCCAGTGATAATGCCGATTCATAGTCAGGGACCGTATTTACTCCCGGCGATTGTTCCCAACGTTGGATCGTTAACCACTTTGCTTCAAACAACTTGTGACAAGTAACCTGATGACTCATTTGCCCATCCAGATGCCATTCATATTTCTCCAAGGAGGCGCCGTCGCCAAGCGTCTTCGAGGCGTAAATTCTCGTTTTGAGGCAGGAGACGCCGGGCTCGATTCCAATGTCGCCATCTACGCTGTGGCCATTTGCGCGTCGATCTTGGCGGTGATCCTCATAAGACGGGTC
>WFTN01000473.1 GCA_015485455.1 Planctomycetota bacterium
CTCACGCCAGTTTCGAACACGATAGCTCTTCGTTACGTACTTTCTCTGATTGCGCTTGAAAGTGCTCATCGGCGTCCTCAAATTCGTGAGTATTGATGGATCTTACACGAAATCGTGATTTGTGCACCAAGACAGCCAATGGCGAGGAAGGAGCCTGTGCCAAAAGGACTGGTGCCCCAATGATTAGAAAGCAAGAAACCAAAAAGAAGGAAAAGAATCTCATGGTTTTACTCTGCCCTGTAGATCACGCCATTGGTTGGCACATAAACCCCAGGAGATTCCTCAATGATTCCTTGAAAGGTCAAGGTAATAGGGAAGCCAATGGGAGGAAATTGGATTGATGTCCAAGGCGTTGGAGTTGAGCCAACGACCTGAGCACAGGAAGGCCCGAAGTTATTCGTCAAAGTAAACAAGTCGGGGATGAAAGGCAGTAATGGGCACGGCGGGAAGATCATTTCGCCAATGCCCAAGGGAACTGTGGTGACAAGTTCAAACTGGGCTTCCCCCACCATGCCGAAGATGGCGAAACTAGCCGGGTTAGCCACGTTGGAAGGTTGCAGCATCGTCAAGGTAGAAGCCGTCCCCAATGGCACAGTCACTGTCCTGAAGATATCACCAGCGGAACCATTCACCTGCAAGACATCAAAAGGCCCACCAGAGGTCTCACCAACCCGGCCATTCATCGCCGGGTGGTAGGCGACATGTTGGGCCTCATAGCAACCCGCGTCAACTTCTGTCATGCGAACACGGGGGTTGCCATCCAAGTCAACCGCATCGTCCGGCAGGCCGGGATAAGGAACTAACCCAGCCCAAGTGCCACCATCAATGCCAACAGAGCCTGGTTTTAAGTGATAGTCATTGTTGAGAGGGTCGATGAAGTCTGGTGCAACAAATGTGGCAACGTTGGTGGGGTCTTCTATTATTGAGCCGATTTCGGTGTAGTTGAGAGGGTAGGACGATACGACGGGAGGAGAGATGATTCCACCTGTCACCACGTTTCCTGCGAAAATGCAATTCTCGACTCGGGTTGTACCCATAAACAGGTAGGTACTGACTGCCAAAACCACAGCCATGTTAGAAGAGAGTTGGTTGTCAGCAAACGTACAATTCCGAACCGACGGCGTAATTCCGAGAAAACCTGCCACAAAGGTACCTGCGACATTTCGTGCAAAAAGACAATTCTCTATGATTGCGGGCGCCTGAATATCGACACTGAGAACAATTCCATTTGTAAGGAATGTAGGGACACCCAGGCTGCTGTTGATGTTGCCAATGAAACTGCAGCCTCGGATCTCGCAGAATGGCGGCATGTTTGCCCCCGCATCCGTGTAAGATATTCCGCTTCTATTTGCGGCTGTGTTGTTTTCGAATCGGCATCCAACTGCTCGTAGAGAACATCCACGCAAGAAGACGGTCTCCCCAGAACCAGAATGATTCACAAAGGTACAACCTTTGAATATCAGTGCCGTTTTCCCAAATTCACCAGACACAGCTGCACCATGCCCACCTGCTGTTTGGTTACCATCAAACAGGCAGTCCTCAAAGACGACATTACCCCCAAAACGAATAAACACACCACCCCCCTGAACTGATGAGACATTTTGAGCAATCACACAGTTCTTAAAAATTGGGGAAATTTGAGGCCCAACGGTGTTTCCGCCAATAGAAAT
The DNA here is from genome assembly GCA_015485455.1 of Planctomycetota bacterium. Lineage (GTDB taxonomy): Bacteria > Planctomycetota > DRQF01 > S139-23. Next base: position 1,671 of record WFTN01000473.1, read on the forward strand.
GAAGATTGCTCCTCCAGAAGGAACAAGACCACCAGGAACAGGCGAGGGACCATTCGTGGGTGTACCAAGGCCGTTCGTCAACTTAAACCCCTCAACCACCATGGCATTTGACACCGGCTGGGTAAACTGAAGGCACGAACCCGTGAGGTTTCCGTCAATGACAGTTTGATTGGGCCCGGCTCCCAGCAGGTGAAAATCTTTGGAAGGAAACACAAGATTCTCGACGAATGTCCCCGCCCCCACAAGCACCCTGTCACCTTGTGCCGCGGCATTGATCGCCGATTGAATTGTCGGATACGAAGCACTCGGGACGTTGAGAGTCGCCTGACTCCAACAAACGCAATTGGCTGCCAGAAGGAAAACGAGAAAACCCATCAAGAATCTCATGAGCAGCTCCTAACGAGAAATCATCCAGAGAATATTCATGTATGCGGGACTTCCCACGATGTTAAGATCAAGACCATCGACAGAATTTCAGCCTTGTGGCATTCCCGCCCACAAATAACCAGGGAACATTGTGATTCGGATTAAGGCCCGAAGTATCCTGCGAATAATAGGTATTGACACCGAACACAATGTGCCAGTCTTCTGCCCGATTCAGCACAGTATCGCATTGATCCAGGTAGCCGATCGTCCCCAAGATTGGTTGAGGGTAAACGTCACGCACATCAAATCGCGCAGTCGGCCGCCACGCTCCGAGGTGAAACTGAAAGAACCCTGTGGGAATCTCGGGCACCACGGAAATTGAACTCCAAGAAGTGCCGGTGGTGCAATTTGTCCTTCCGGAAATATTTTGATGGACATAGCGTGGCGATTGCGGATTGGTTGCACATACGCAATCAGAGTAGCTATAAAGCGCGTTGACCAACGTCAAAGGCGATTCGGTCAAACATTGAGGCCCCATGCCAGATGGTGTTCCCCCGGTGCTCCCAGCGCGTGACGTCGTAGTTCGAGACACGGTACTTCTCACTGCATCAAGCGAACCATTCACAATCGTGAGGTCCGCAACAGGGTTCAGCAGTCCAGCTGCAAAATCAAAATTATTGGGGGCGACCAAGTGATAACTAGTGCCTACATGCTTAGCCGCTGGCGTGCCAGGAATCCCGTGGGTGTTTAGTGGCGTGTCGAGGTGACTTTGACAGCCATCATAATGGGAGAGAACCAAGCTAACGTTCAAAGTCGCTGGAGTTGGGGGCATAGGTGGATCGGCGCTTCCGGGCGAACCAGGTGTGCAACTCAGATCAATGTATCCATTCATCATCACTGTTGTTTCGGTGGCTTCACATGCTGGGACCAAGGGGTGCAAAGGAGTTGAGAATGTTGCTTCTCCACCAAAAAGATAGCGATAGTGCTGAACTCTAGTCCCATTCTGATGCCTCCCATGTACGGGAGTACTTACCCAAAAGCCAATTCAACCTCCCTGGTCCAGTCAGCGTACTACCGATGGTGAAGGCTAACGTGCCTCCTGCATTGGTGGCCGAAATCTGAAACAAAACATCATCACAGGCGATCATCCCGATATTGGAATTTGGGGGTAACGGAGCTGGAACGGTGGACTTCATCTTTATGTTGATCTCCAGCTGTTCTTCAACCGCCACACCGCAATCCGTAATCGACGCCCACTGAGCTGGCATATCAATACCATCCTCTTCACCGAGCGTTGGCGTGCTGAAAGTCCCATTTGGGGTTGTACAGCAACCACCAAACCAAAAACGATCATCACCCGGGGCAGGACAACTTGGCAACTCAAAAGTCTGCGCTGCGACGTTTCCGCCGAGGACAACTATCAAGACCATAAACTTAATGATTCTCATCAACAAATATCCCTCTCATTTCTCGTAGATTTCCAATTATCACCCAAGACAAAATTCTCCCCTGCGTCTTGATTTCCTCGAAACCCAG
>WFTN01000474.1 GCA_015485455.1 Planctomycetota bacterium
AGAGACGACCGAGCCTATCCCGGAGAGTTGACCCCAAGTCAACACGAAGCGCTCAAGTCCATGCGCGACTTGGCAACGTTCAAGAATTGGGAGCTTGCTCTCAAAAAGGCAGAAGCTCTTTCTCCTGAGATTCCTCAAGCAACTCGTTCTTGGTTTTTGGCTCTTTATCAGACGAAATTGGACAAGTGGGATTTAGCACTCAAGAATGCTGGAATCAGCGCCAAACTTGACCCGACGTTTTATGAATCCGGATCCATGTGGGCAGACTTGCTGACGCGCTCTGGCCGCAAGGAGGAGGCCCGCAAAGTTTGGCGATCTCTTTTGAAGAGCCATCCTCAGGAAGCGTACTCCTACTCTTCCTTGGCTTATTTGCTCATGGAGCATAACGAACTTCCTGCCGCCGATGCCGTCATCAAAGACGCCATTAAAAGGGGCTTGAGAAGTCGTCAGATCAAAGCGTTGGAAGACACTTTGTTTCGGGCTTCTCATGGGCCCAAGTGGCAAAATGTCTACCACTGGAAATCGCGACACTATGAAGTCCACACCGACATTGATAAGAAGACGGCAGAAGACGCATCGAGAATTCTCGAGAAAGCATTTACCGCCTACTCAACTTACATGGGGCGAACGAAAACCAAGGCTCCACGTCGATTCCAAGTTTACATTTTCTCGGGAGAGGCTGGTTACCATGAGTACGTGCGCAGCCTCATCGGTACACCCAAGACACATACGGCTGGTCTTTACTTCCCTTTGCTCAAGCAGCTCTTGATCTGGAATCTTCCTGATCGCAAGAGCATGCTCAAGACTGTTCAGCATGAAGGTTTTCATCAATACGTCGATAGTATCACGGAAGAGATGCCCAACTGGTTGAACGAAGGAACCGCCGAGTATTACGAAACGGCGACTTCCGGCAGATGGAGCAATACGCCGATTCGCAAGGATCATCTCTCCGAGTTAGCGGGAGGGGTCCGCGATCTCGGACGCTTCGTACGCATTTCCTATCGAGACTTCTACGGCTCAGCCTCATTCAATTATGCGCGGGCTTGGGCGTTGGTCTATTTTCTTCGCCATTCGACCCCGACAAACAAGAAGGTCCTCACCTCTCTTCATGACAAACTCAAATCTGGGATGACCAGCAAGAAAGCTATCGAAGAAGTCTTCGGCCAATTGGACATGAAAGCCCTGAAAGTCGAAATGGAAGCCTTCCTCGACGAGTTAAGGAAGCGCTGATAGGACCTTTCGTTCTCTTCGTCGCCAGATGGGCGCATACGAAAACTTAACCACTTAGCCATGCATAAATTTCGGACCACGACTGACAATGTTGAAGTATTCCACCAGGCCCTTGACCGCCTCAGCGTGGAGGAGTTGCGAACAACCATTCGCGAATTCTACCGAGATTGGAAGTACATTGAGAACGGCCCGAATCACCTTCAAGACTCAATTATCCGTGCCACGATCAAGCAAGATTCGAAGTGGAACTTGCCACAGGAGTCTGACGACGACTGGAGAATGGCCGAGCAAGTTGCGAAGAGTCTTCGAAGTGGGGCGCAGCTCGTTTCTGAAGAACTGGATGAGTTGCTGAGGTTCGCTTCTTCTCTGTTGGTGCGAGGTTCCTATGAGCGCTCACATTTTATTTTTAGCCACGTGATGTTGGGCTTGCGCGAATTGACGTTCGACCTATTGGGTTTTGATGAGTGCCCCAGTGAGGTTCTTTCTTACGACATGAATTTTGCCACCACAGAATACGCCGTCACAACTTATTTTTCCTTGCCTCTTGAGAAACGAGCCTCAGCGATTTTCGAAGTCTTAGAAAAATCGACCTTTCTTTATGGCAACTACAAACCACTTGCTGCAATGATTTCGGCGAGTGTTAGGGCTCTTCCGCGGTGGCAAGATTTTCTTCCCTTTTGGCGTGATCATCTTTACTCGAAAGTGGATGAATTGGGTGATGATGGGGATAGGTCGCCGTTGAGAGAGTGGCTTGATGAGGCGTGTGCTGCAACAAGGTGATCGACTTTTCTTGGGAGGACGGCTTGGAAGCCTCTCCGCTCTCTCCACCGCTGTTGTGAGTGCCTGTTGGGCTAATTTACTTTGGCTCAATCTTCACTTGAAAAACCTGTTCTTGGTGACTGTCTAAGACGTAGATGCTCTTGGGCGTGATGGTAATAGCCTTGCCCAACCTCTGCTCAATCTTGGTCTTGAGGAAGGCTTTGAGCTTGTGTTCCCCGGGCTCCATGATGAAGATGCGGCCTTTTTCGTCAGCAGTTTCACGCGGGCTGTAGTACCACATTGGGCTCGCGTTTTCGGCGGCGAAGTTGATGAACCCGCCCTTGGGGATTTCTTCTTTATTCTCCACTTGGATGCGAATAGGAATGCCTTTTTTGAGTTTGATTGTGAGCTCGCCTTTCGCAACACTCTCATAGAGTTCTGTTCGAAACCCGACTTTGCTGGCATAGATGTCGCAGACATCAGCGGGCATCAAGATGGTGTCCTTTTGTTCGTCAATGGAGAACCATGTCAAGTGATTCTTGCTGCCAGGTGCGAAGAGGTCGATGCGAAGACCGTTGTAGCGTCCTTTGAAAACGGGGCTCTTCACCACGATGTCTAACTTGGTTCCCGACACTTGAACGGGGATGTCTCCTAAGTCTCGGGTTTCTCCGCCTTTCAAGATGACTTCTTTTTCGAAGGCGTATGGGCGAGCCTTTCCTCGTCTCAGGACAGCGAACTTGTGGGGCCCGGGTTTTAAGTAGCTCAGCTCGAAGTGTCCGTCGGGTTGCACATCATGGGTTTGGCCTTTGACGGCCAGAACCCAAAAGAAACGGCCATCGATGTCTTCTGGCATGATGAGCCGGCCTTTGAGCTTGCAGACACGGCTTAAGGAGATATTGACATTGGGCGCGCCGGTTTTGACCTCGACACCCTCTTGGAAATGGTTGGCGGCATAAGCACTGATGTGCAAAGTGGAAGCTGTGGTTTCGCCATAGATTTGGAAAGCCCCGCGTTTGTCTGATTGGAGCCGCCCGATTTTCTTGGTGGTGGCGTCCGGCGCTTCATCCCTTCCATTTCTGATGTCAAAATGAGCTCCCGCAATAGGATTGCCGGCAAGGTCTCGGATGTGACCTGATGCCAATAGGCTCGGCCCTTTCAATGTCAGTGTGCCTAAGTCTATGTCGTCTTTGAGTGCTTCTGAGGACATCGGGAGGCGAACTGTTAAAGGGGGAGTATTTTCGCGGGCTTCCGTGCTTATTTCGATCTCTCTTTTGAACACCCTAGAATCGAATCCTCTGGAGAGGGGAACCTTAAATTGGCCGGTTCTAGTGGTGGACACATAGTGGGAATCACCTCGTGTTCCCTGGCCTTTGTCGGCGAAGACCTGGAGAAAGATCTTGCTGTCCTTTATGGGCTCCCCGGCCTCATCTATCAGTCGACCTTTCAAGGTGCCCCATGCGGACCCAAACTGCAGGGTGATACTGCTTTTCTCTCCTGGATTGGTCGCACTCTGGACCGATCTACTGACAGGTTTCAGGTCGATCCCGGGGTAAGGCATTGCTGTTATCTTGAGGTCAAGTCCACAACTCACGATGGGAACATTCACGGTGCCGTCTTGGGTGGTCTTGGCGAAGAGAGGTTTGTTTTCTTCTGTGTCCAAGTTGAAGGAAACGTAGACTTTTTGCCCGTAGGGCTTGCCTTCTTGGTCAAGAATGTTGACTTCCATGCTGCCAAAAGGGCCAAGCCGCAGATGGACGGCTTCTGAAGGAAGGTTATCCCGTTCAATGGATTGCTCTAATGGTGGGTTGAAAATTCCAAGTGCCGCCACCCTCAAATTGAACTGGTCCATGGGAAACTGCTCGATGGTTCCCGGCACGATGCTGAATTTGGCCACTCCCCGGTCGTTTGTAGTCCCGTAGAGCAGGGGAATGCTCTGCCTGTCCTGGACCCGATACCGAAGACAAACTGCTGTTGGTATGGCTGAAAGAGGTCTTCCGGCCATCGTGGTGACTCTCACTTTGATCTCAGACCGGGGTGCAATGGCTAAGACAAGAGCATCCGTTTCTCGGCCCAAGGCCTGCTTGCTCGCAACTCTCTCGTCTTTTCTTGCGGTAAGGACGGTGGGTGCCGTGACCTTGGGGATACGCACTTGGCCAGCTTCGTCTGAAAGGTAGAGTTTGCCATTCTCCTCAGCAAAGCGGACGATGTCTTCGAGCATCTTCTTGCGGAGATTTTCGTCCGTTGATCTTGAGATGGCGAGAACCGCGAGGGTGGCCCCAGCAACAGGTTTTTTGGTCTCGCGATCAATGATGCGAGCAAATTGGCTGTTGGACTCATTGAGATCTGACCAGTTCTCATACTCCTTCTTGGGTGTTGACGATAAGGGTGCTCGTTTTTCTTCTGTTGTTTGTTGTGGTGCCTGTATTTCTGGGACAATGGACTTGCCCCTTCGAGGTTCTGTCATTTGCCTCGTCGTCGCTATACCGGTGCTGCCGATTTCTTGAATGTCTTGGTTGTCCAAGAAGAGCCATCCAAGCCCGCTCCCCAGCAACAGAAGAACTCCAACAACAAGAATGAGCCGATTCATCTTCTCTCTCCGTGGAATTTGTGTGTGCGACGCCCAGGGAGCATCTTAGAAATCTGCATGAGTTTCGATAGCTCTCATATCGCGGCTTCATTTTGATTATTCCGAAACCCTAGTTTTGGGCCAATCCGACATCACCGAAGCCACGGGCCCACCTTCATTCTTAAGTTGTTGTGGGGTTGTTGTTTAAGGAGAATTCGTTGGGGTTTAATCCAGGGCCTGACCATGGCCAAGTATCTATCTGATTGTTCCGCGTTTTCTCAGTGTGAGGCGTTTTCTGCCAGAGTCGGCGCAGAGAGCTTCCAAGGTGATCAAGATCGTCCAGGAATAGTTCTTTACAGACGACTTGGGGTGACTATTATGGAGCGGTTGATACAGGCCTGTTTGCCGCAGGTGGTTAGTTTGAGAACTCTGCAATGAGATCATGTCGATGAAAACGAACGCACCAGGACCATTTAGTTGTGAGATTTATCTGAAGTCGTGGCAATTGGGCTATCGATCAGGGGACACAAAACTCCATATTGATAATTGCTACTTCTGTGGCCCCATTGTCCACGGGGGCACAGAGGATTTTCCTCTGTCCGCAGCGGACCAAGCCAAGAAGAACATCGCTGACCGCAAACGTGCCAGTCGCCGCCGCTTCTTCACCCGCACAGCCGCCGCCGCCAGCATCGCAGGCATCACCGCCCTCGGCCTCAACCGTTTCATTGGGGAGTCTGAGACTGCGGTGCCCGTATTGACGGGCAAGGACAAAATTCTGGCTGATTTTGTCGTCTTGGATTCTCACTATTCAACTTCTGGCAAAGGTCGTATTGCTGCACGAATCTCCAATGGAACCCCCGCCAGGAGGAAATCCGCCATCGAATGGATTGTTCGTCGCAAGCACGCGAACATGTACGATCTCGTATGTCGCTGTCTTCAAGATGGGAATATGGAAGTGAGGCTTTATGCTGCTAGTGCCCTGAGCATCCTTGACCCTGTCGCATTGAAACCACACATAAACTTGATTTCAGAAGCTCAGGGTGCATGTAAGAGCCAAGACTTCAAACGGCAATTGGCTATCTTGCTTGGAAATGTCGAATCATCATGATCTCGATCAGCGGTTCACATTTCGGAGAACCTGGATCCACGATCTGTCTCACGGTTTCTGGCATTGGCGCAAGTTTCAATGCAACCGCAATCAAGCGGAAGGGGAAAGCAGTCAAGCTCAAGGTCGCCATCAACCCGGCGGCTCATACGGCTACTGTATGTTTCACCGTCCCAGCTTCTGGGGAAAGCGTGTCGATCGTGGTCTCGGATAATTCAGGGGCAGAGGAGGTTACGCACACCGTTTTTGGCCGATGATCCTTTGTGGACTTATGGGTCTGGATAGTGCTACTTCTTTTTCCTTGTCTTTTGCCCAAAGAACAAAGATTTCCCGGTCCATAAGTTCACGAAGTTACGTCAAGAACAACAGACGCTCACATTGTTTGAGACAAAAGCACGGAGATCATCGCAGCCATGTCTATTTCCAAGTCGTTTTTCTCGCGCAGATTCTTCTTTGCTAGGACCGCCGCTGGAATTGTTGGAATCGCCGCCTTGGGCGTTCGTTACTCTGCTGGCGAGATGAAGGCGGCTGGCCCGACCAAGCAAGTCTTGGCAGTAGCGGAGGCTTCTGAATTCGCGCTACTCGATGCTCAGTTTGCGAGCCTTGGTCGGCCTAGGATTGAAGCACGACTTCAAAACGGAACAGTTGAGAAGAAAATCTATGCCCTGGAGTGGATTGAAATGCGGGGGCATAAGCCTCTCTATGACC
>WFTN01000475.1 GCA_015485455.1 Planctomycetota bacterium
ACTTCTTGCCCGAGATCATGACGTCTGTGGCACGCTTGATGCCGTCGAGCAAAGATTCGCGGCAACCGTAGAGGTTATCGAACTTGGACTTGGTGACAGAGTCATTGACGTTGATCGCAGGAACCTTAAGGGTTCCTTCTTTAGCCATCTGGTAGAGGCGGTGAACACCGGTGGTGGTTTCTTCGGAGATACCGCGGACATCCTTCATCAACTCAGGATAGTCGTTGTGCATCATGACAGTGAGATCGCCACCATCGTCGAGGATCATGTTGGGGCGCCAACCGTCTGGGCCTTCGATGGTCATTTTGATGCACCAGTCGAATTCTTCGTCGGACATACCTTTCCAAGCGAAGACGGGAATGTTGGCGGCAGCCATAGCGGCAGCAGCTTGATCTTGCGTCGAGAAGATGTTGCAGGAAGACCAGCGCACTTCGGCACCTAAGTCAACCAATGTTTCCATCAAGACAGCAGTCTGGATGGTCATATGCAAACAGCCAGCGATACGGGCGCCCTTGAGTGGCTGTTCATTACGGTGCTTGGCACGAACGCCCATGAGGCCAGGCATTTCGTTTTCGGCAATGATAATTTCTTTGCGGCCCCAATCGGCCAGGCTCATGTCTGCGACTTTGAAGTCTTGGGTATCAGTGTTGCTCATGGATAAAGCTTCCTTTCGGTTTCCTACGGCCGAGTGCCGCTGAGGATGAAGAGTTTTAGTTTGTTTGCGATTTCGTGGTGCTTGCCGTCCGCGCTACTGGCATAGGCATGTTGTTCTTGTCGAATGTTCTCGAATCCAGCGGTTTTCAGCCACTGGACGACTGCTTGCGTCTCGAATCCCAACCACAGGTCAGCGTGTTCGTCTCGGAGCCAACTTTCTTCGTGGGCCAAGAAATCGGTGATGACAAGGGTGGCTCCCGGTTTCAGGATGCGGCTCATTTCTTGAACTGCTAATTCGGGGCTTGGAGTGTGGTGCAGTGAAAGGTGAGCAAAAACGGCGTCGGCTTCTTGGTCTTTGAGAGGTAGGGCTTCCAACTCGCCGTGACGAAACTCGACGTTGTCTAAGCCTTCTCGCCGGCATTTTGCCCGGGCTCGGTCTAACTGTGCCGGAGCGTTGTCAATGGCGATTACTGAGCCTTGAGTACCTGCCAGCTCTGGCAGTAAGTAGCCGGACCCACAACCCACATCGACTATGACCTTGTCTTGAGGGATAAGACGGCTGAGTGCTCTTTGTTTCACTAAGTGATCGGCATGTTGCTGTTGGAAGTCGTCCCAGCTTTCTCCAGCCGCTTCAAAATGCTCAAGAACGCTGCGCTTGCGTTCGGCGAGCACTTGATTGAGGCCAGCGTGATCTTGGGCCAACTCTGGGTCGTCACCAGTCAGGTCTTGGATGATCCTGAGTAAATCGTCGGTGGTGCCATTGAGTCGTGGCTGGTGATCCAAGTGGAAGAAACTGTGATTTCCTTCCCGCCGCGATTGCACAAAACCCTCGTCCTTCAGGACGTTGAGATGTCTGGAGAGGGTGGACTGGGGCACATCAAGGATTTGGCGCAGTTCGCTACCGTTGAGCTCTTCTTGAGCCAGAAGCCTGATCAGCCGGAGACGGATTCCCTCCGATAGACATTTGAAGACTCGTGCTGCGACCAACGTTTCCAATGGATCTGACTCCGTATCCGTTTATGCGGGTAAGCGAATATAGGTTTCGACCATGAGGAGAACAAGGCTTTAGATGAAAACATCAAATTTGGCAGAGATTTGGTCTAAACCGACCTCAGGAGGTGGTGTGGGTTATTCCGTTTTCCACAGGGCTTCGGCAGGAAATTCTGCGACGAAGGCGTCAGATGCTTCTTGGACGGCCTTTTGTGACTTGGACCGAAAAGTCACCTGAACTTTGTAGTCAGGATTGTCGTAGACCGGGTAGCTGCCAATCTCTACAGCAGAAAAGCGAAATTGGAGTACGTCTAGGGGGTCGGCAATCTGGCCCTCGTCTACCCGCAGATAGATACTCTTGTGGAAGAAAGGTGGCTGGCGAAAAGTCTCCTTAATCGCCATGAACTTCTTTCTCATGACCGTAGGCTCGCCGGGCATGACATAGACGTTGGCGACCTTGGTCACAGGAAAGGGCAAACCCGGGCTGAAGATGAGATCAGTACCTGTTGGCAAGTTGGCCATACGTAAGTAGCCAGAGGAACCGTCTGATGGGATTTGCTCCCGAATGATAGCTTCGAGCTTGGGACTGCGTTCCAAATCTCGCCCGAAAGCCTGAGCCACTGCGGCAAAGGTGACATCATCATGAGTGGGACCAACACCGCCGGTGGTGAAAACCACGTCATAGGCTTGGGAGAATTTTCTGACTTCTTCGACGATCTCAGGAATCTCGTCCGGAATGATGCTGACTCGGTGGACGTGAACTCCCAGCTCATGAAATTCCCGCATCAACCAGGTGGAATTGATGTCTGTGACTTTCCCTGAGAGAACTTCGTTACCGATGACGATAATACCGACGCGCATGGGGACTAACTCTGATTTGTGGCGAAGAGAAATTGTGCGTGTTGTTGTAGCAGTTGACCAGAGCAAAGCCGAGATGCCTTGTCTCACATTCAGCTAACGATTCTAACAGAACCTTACAGCCAGAATAGCCTGGACTCAGTTCATTTCTTCTGGGTTCTATTGCGTGGGTGACTCGGCCAGAAAGCTTTTCTCTCTTCCTTTGATGTCTTCAATCTACTCTCCTAACGACCGGAATTTGCAAGTATTCTTGGCAAAAATAGGGCCATGGTGACGGAAGGTGACGTCATTCCAGGTGAGGTCCCCATCGAGGGTTGGGGTGGGAAGAGAATCACTTCGATATTTGTGATGAGGTGAGATTGAGGGCACTATTGTCCCATCGAATCAATTGTGAGAATGCGATCATGCGGATTTATTGTTTGAGTGACCCTCATTTCGGCCGTGACATGAGCCGATTCGGTGAAGTGTGGGTCGACCACGAGCAGAAAATCCAGGATCGCTGGAGGGCTGTTGTTCGAGACGACGACTTGGTCTTAGTCCCCGGAGATGTGACGTGGGCTACGACAACAAAGTCCACCATGGCTCATCTTGAGATATTGAGTGGGCTTCCTGGTCAGAAAGTCATTTCACCGGGAAATCATGATCGTTGGTGGAAGAAGACAGAGCGAATTTCCTTGCCTTCTATCCTTTTCTTGAAGGATGCTCATATTCCCCTGAGTGACTCTTGGACCCTTGCGGCCACCGTGGGGTGGGAGCAGCCTGAGTCGCCATGGTGGAAAGAAGATGAGATGCGTGAGCCTTTTGAGGAATCGTGCTTGGCTTTAGAGAGGACTCTCAGGAACGCTGAGTTGGACTTCCCTGGCAACAAGATCCTTTTGATGATTCACTATCCCCCACGATGGGCTCCTGAGAAAACCCCCACAGCCTTCGAGGAAATTATCGCCCGATATCCGGTAGACCTCGTCGTCT
>WFTN01000476.1 GCA_015485455.1 Planctomycetota bacterium
TAGAAAGACGGCCGCTCCGAATTTGTGTCCGTACGAAAAGTCTCTTCTTTCGCCCAAAACTCTTGCCACTTGGGCTCAATTTCTGCTGGATTGTAGGCCATGATCTTCTGCTTCTCAAAAATTCAAATTTGCTGGCCGCAGTTTAACCCGGTTGAATCGCCACCACGACCCATTCCACCGCTTTGTGGATATTTTCGTGTCCACTCCCAAGATAAAAAGGCGGCCTTCTTATTAAGATCTCTGGCCTAATTGCTGTTGTACCCACTCATACTCTCTTGTGACGTCCTTGAGGAGGTTTTCGGGGCTGGTTACTTGCCCACGACGCTCTGGCATGACGGTCCAGGAGTAGGTCTCGATTTCTAAGTGCTCACAATCTCGAAAACTGATGACTTCCTGCAAGGTCTCTTTCAGGTCCCTCTGGGTTGTCTTGAGAGAAGCGATTTCTTCGAGAAAAATGGGCACATGAAAGTGGATGCGAGCAGAGACGTCTCGACGGTTGGCAGCGACTTTCAAAAACTCGGGTAGGTCGCCGAAATATTGTGTCTCGCCAGATTCGCTTTGAGCGATGACTTGGTGCAAATAGCGGTCTTCTGAGAAGGCGCTGAGTTCTCGGAGCCCTTGGGGATTCTCATGGGGCCGGTCAATTTCGAGGGCCGACGAAAGTTGCACTTTGCCGATGGGAATTCCCGCTGAACGCAAGGACCTCAACGATTTCTTCGGGTCTTCAAATTGTATGGACTGATGGCAGCAGTCAAAGCAAATGCCTATGTGGCGTCTGATACGCGTTTCAAGCCCAGGTTGATGGGCCAAGAGTTGGTCGTTGTAGAAGGCAATGAATTCGGCCGTTGTTTCGAATGTGCATCCTGGCTCGGGTTCGATGGCCAAAACGATGAGTCGCCCGGTTTCCTTCTCGAGCTGGGCTAAGTATTCAGCCATGCTTCTTAGGTTCTGGGCAATGAGATTGACGTCCACTCGAGGGAAGGCTTTGAAGGATCCGGGGGACGTACTCATCGATTGCTGACTGCTTTGGCAGGGGAGGCGAGATAGAGATTCTGCCACAAGCTTGGAATACGCCAAGCGTTCCTCAGAATGCCAGTCAGGCAGATAGACCGATTCTTTGACGGACTCACTGTGGAAGTTCCCCATGGGAAAGGCGTTGGCAGTGAGGACTTGGCCGTTGAATTTCTTTAGATGGCTGAGCAAGACTTCGAACTTGGGATCATGTTGAGGGGCTGTAGACAGAGCTTTTTGGGACAGCCAGATTCCTAAGTCAAAACCGGACTCTTCCTTCCGATTTTTGATCTTTTTGGCCAAGAGCGGCCAGAAATGTTCGGCGACATCTAAGAGATCTTCAAACTCTTCAATGGGATGAAGATTTGAGCAATACGTTAAGTGCACCTGATGCTGCTTGGGGAGTGAAATGATCATGCCCCGAGTATAACGTCGAATCGATATCCGTGTGGGTTTTCTCCACCTCGGATATGCCGATCATGGCAATCATCTCCATGGCCAGAGAATCGGTCATGGAGTGCTCCAACTCTGGGCGGGAATGAGACAGCAGAATAGGGCCACAAATCGGTGAGGAGGCCAGGAGTTGTCCCAAGACCTTTTCGTTTTCTTTACCCACAGCCAATCCCAGATCTAAGACGACGTGGCCGATGGATGGGATTTGAGGTAGTTGGTCGGCGGGGTAGAACAGCCGCAGGATCAAGGCGACAAGGGAATTTGTCGTGGAAGAGGGAGCATGTTTGAATTTGGGCATCAGGTCGTCCAGGAACAACTCGGGTGCTTCTGCGCCTAAGTACCTTTGCAGTAGAGGCACAAATACATGGTTGAGATGTTGGGCTAAGCGAGCTGTTGGTGTGTTCGTCGTCTTGCTTGCCTTCTTCGTCTTATTGCCATTGAGGGCCAGAGTTTTCTCTGTGGCCTTGAGCTTTTCTAAGGCCTGCACAACCATCTCTCTTTCGATTTTTTGTCTTACTTGGGCACTTACGGCATTTTCAACGCGCTTGCCGGACTCTTCCAGGGCGTGGCTCCAGTCAGAGAGAATACTCATCACGGACTGGGTTACGCGGACGAGAGGAACAGCGGGCAGTTTCGAATCGCGGATTTCCGCGGCTTGGGACAAAGGGGATTCCAATGCTTTTGCCAAAGTCCGAACAATGGAAAGCTCTTCATCTGTGTCCACATAGGGGGCGATGGTCTCGTTTAAGAACCTTCCCATATCACGTCGTCCGATGCGATCCACCAAAGTTCGAATTGACTCTGGGTTGAGGTCTTCGCCTGAGGCCGCAGTACCCACGCGCAAACACAATTTGGCTGCCTTATCCCGCAGTTGCCGTCGTCTCTTGGTTGTGGCTTTCGCCTTTTTGGTGGTGAGTACAATGCGATTCATCCGCTTGACCCAGGCCCAGATAACGCCGCCGATGGCGGCAACAACAGTGACGATGGCGGCGTAGGTCAGAAGAGGTTCATCTAAGATCTGGCCGATGGCTGCTGCACCACAACTCATCATCAAGGCGATGATGATGGACGCGCGAACTGCGAAGCTCACTCCTTGGGAAAGGGCTGAACGATAGGAGTTCGTCTCGGCGTCTAAGCTGTCCATTTCATTTGCGATTTTTTCGAGTTCGCAAAGGATAGGAGCGGTGGCAGGGAGGAGAGCTGTTTGGTCTTTCGATTTCGTGTTCTTGAATTCTTCGTTTAAGCGAATGCGGCGTTCTAAGAGGCGTTTTTCGATTTCTCTCGTTTGTTCTAGTGCCTTGAGAAGCTCGCCAATGGCTGGAGGATCGACAGGTTCATAGTTCAGTTGTGTGCTGGGCTCAGGCATCATCTGCAATTGCTTTTCTAAAGCAATCCGCTTGCTGCGAACTTCTCCCAGATCTTCCGTGACTTCCATCTGAACGACAGGCTTTTTTTCTTCTAACTGGGGGATGAACTGTTGCTGGATGTGGGCGCGAAGAGATTCTTGGCCCGCGCCGATGATGAACGATCTTCCATCCACAAGGACCGCTTTCGTGAAGGCAGCCATGTTTAAACCAAACAGATAAGAACCCGGTGTTTGGTTCTTCTTTAGCTTGATCTCATTGCCGTTGATCTTGATGGTTGCTTTGTTGCTGATGAGGTCTCTGGTCACGGTGACGGACTTCGAGCCAGAGAATGAAACTGATCCTTCTCCGATTTGTCGATTGTTTCCTGTCCCATAGAGCACGGTTTGGATGAACTCGAAGAAGGACATCTCTCCCAGATCTCCGCCGTTCTTGAGCAAGGTGCAGCGTTGAGAGGCCCGGCACAAAACGACAGAGTCGGCCCCTTTGTTGAGCCGAATCTCGGTCAGTTTCTTTAGGACGACATTCGCTTGACTCATCTTCACGATCCCTCATTCTTAGACATTCCCATGTCCACAGCGGGCAGTCCAAGAGACTCGCCGCGAACTCATTATCGAACCAGATCTGGGTTTACTTGAATAAAAATTCCCTCCGCCAGGCTGATTGACGAAATTGGGGCAGCGAGATCGTGAATTGTTCGGGTGTAGACCCAAAAATGGGTATAGAATTGGCTTTCTTGCTTGCTGGGGAAATCGGAAGAATTGATCTTCATGAACGATGCTGAACTCTTGGCTGAGATCGAACGTTTGGCCCGAAATGAGGGTTTTGAAGTGGCTGGGGCGATTCCCCTTAGCCTCATGGACGATCAACGGTTAGATCGTTGGCTGGAACAGGGGTTTGCTGGCGAAATGGCCTATATGGCCAAATACCGCGATCAACGTTGCGAACCAGAGAAGCATTTTCCCCCTTTCCAGTCGGTGGTCAGTTTTATTTTGCCTTATGACACCACGGAGCCATCATCAGCCTCTGAAATTGGCAATATCGCCCGCTATGCCCTGGGGGATGACTATCACGAGGTTATCAAGAAACGTCTGTTTCGTGTCTTGGACTCCCTGAAGTTGGCGGATCCTACCATTGAGGCCCGGGCTTGCGTCGATACCGCTCCGATCTTAGAGAAAGTCGCTGCCGAACGTAGTGGGGTGGGTTGGCAGGGCAAGCACAGCAATATTATTCGAGAGGGCCGAGGCTCCTGGTTTTTCTTGGCGGAGATCTTAATCAACCGCAACTTAGAAACGAAGGAGTCCAGCACAAATCGATGTGGAATTTGTGATGACTGCATTCAAGCATGCCCCACGGGCGCCATCACTTCGCCCTATGTAGTCGATAGTCGTTTGTGTATTTACTATCTGACCATCGAACTCCGGGGGCTGATCCCTCGCGAACTGAGATCGATGATTGGCAATCGCATTTTCGGCTGCGACGATTGTCAGGAAGTTTGCCCCTGGAACCGTCTTGCTGCCCTCCCGGCCCTGGAGGAATTCGTCCCTCGGGATGGGTTACGCTCAACGACTCTCAGCCAGTGGATGGATCAAGATATAGAATCGTGGCGTTTGACCTTTCGCCGATCTGCTGTGAAGCGAACGAAATTTCATGGCTTTAAGCGTAATGTTGCTGTGGCCATGGGTAATCACAAGAGCCCTTCGAACTTGCCTTCTATACGCCGGGCCTTAGGGGTGGAGCCTGCTTTGGTCCGTGCTCATCTCATTTGGGCTTTGCGTAAGATGGGCTGCCAAGAGTCCTTGGAGCTTCTGTCCCAATGGAGGAAGAAGGAGTGTGATGCCATGGTATTGGCAGAATTTCACGGAGACTTAGATTCGCCTTTGGAGTCAAGGTGACGCCTGGCTTTTTCTAAATCTTCCGGAACATCTAAATCCCCTCGAACCCAGGGATTGCTGACATGGGCATAACCCACGTTTTTTTCCGTCCGTGTCAAGTTTCGCAGGGGGTCATCAGGTCCTAAGGCGCATACTCTTTCGGCGAAGGCCTTATCGAAGACAATGGGGTGTCCTCGTCTCTGAGCGAAGCTGGTGACATAGATAAGGCGACCCGGATCATGAGCCATGGACGCCGCCAAGGCTTCGTAGTCTGCGGCCTCAATGAGAGGTAAGTCCACCGGATGAAGGAGATAGTAATCGGCGTTGTGGCAGGCTTGGATACCCTTGATGAGGGAGCCGGTTTGACCATTTTGCCAGCTTTCGTTGATGGTCGATTGCAAGCCAAGGGCAGCAGCTGCCGCCCCGACCTGGTCGGCCTCAAAACCACAGACAACCTGGGTTTCAGTGAAGTCTGGGGTGAACTCTAACTTGGCGATTCTCTCCAGGGCTGTTTGCCCACAAAGAGGCAAAAGCGCCTTGATCTTGCCCATACGGCTACCGGCTCCAGCCGCTAAGATGATGCGTGCAACTTTTGGTCTTTCGGGCGTCATTGTCAATCTTTGCTGGCCAGCTTACGAAACAGATCTTTGGGCCGCCCCTTTTCCAAACTTCGGCAATAGGCATCGAGGAATCGCAGTTTTTCGCGCAAACTGAGGGCACCATATTGAGGTAAGTCCCGGACCATTCGGCGCAGGTTCTTCACCCGCACTTCTTCACTGACGGTCACCAAGTGTTTGATGCCATCCAAGTCAACTAACCACAACTCGCCTTTTTCTGATGCCAGAATGTTGCTGGCTTTGAGGTCACGATTGGAGAAACCTTCCCCGTGCAGAAGCCCGACTAAGCGGCCCGCTCCAGCAATAAGGCTCAGACGTTCTTCCTTGTCCGCTGACCCCAGGGACTTCAAGTGATCAGCTCCCATTTGCACGTCCGTAAGATAATCCATCAGAAGATAGGACCGATGGATGCATCCCAAGAC
>WFTN01000477.1 GCA_015485455.1 Planctomycetota bacterium
CAAGAGCAAAGCGATCACAAGTTTCGTCTACAGCATCCCCCACTGCACAAGGACAAAAAACGTCAGCGGCGACATCCTGCAATTTGTCAGGAGCGATGACCTCTCCCCTATTCCCACGCTGAGAAAGTTCTTGCAGCAAGGATTCAGCCCGCCTCTCATCTAAATCCAAGAGTAGAATGTGCGCCCCCAGAGCAGCAAGCTCTTGAGCTATAGCTCCTCCTACGGAGCCCAGTCCTTGAATCAACACCTGGCGATTCGTCAGTCCCTCGACCCAACCCAGATGCCTCACCGCCGCTTTCATACCAGCGAGCACACCGGCAGCCGTTGCCCTTCCGGCATTGTTACTCACATGATTGACGAATACCGTCTCGGTTCGCAGTAAGGCCAACTCTTCCTCACCTGTACCCACATCTGGGCCGCAAAAATAGCGTCCATTCAAGGACTGAATGAACTCCCCGACTATGGGATAGGCCTGCCTGTGGCGAAAGTCGTCAGAATCAACGATGACCATTTTTGCTCCACCGTGATCAAGATCTGCGAAGGCAAGCTTCTGTGCCATTTGGATGGCTAGAATCTGAGATTCAACGAATGCGGAAGCTGCATTTGGGTAGCGCTGCCTCCGAATGCCGCCAAAGGCAGGACGCTCCGATCTTTCCACCAATGAAAGGAAGGCCAAAAGACCAGATGACTCATCTTTGATCTCCCAACACTGCACATTGAGCCCATCCAAATCTTGCTCAAACGATCGTACTTCGGGCATCCAAGTCAACCTCCATTCTGATTGAGATGAACGAATGGAAACAATGCTGCATTGAGAGAATCCTCTTGCAAGACATGAGCAAACCAATTGTTACGCCGCAGCCGAAAATCATCCAATGAAAGCCCCAAAAGGAGTTCATGACCTTCCTTTTTCAGGTCAGCAAACATTTGGTCAGAACGTGCCGCCAGAATCTCAACGCCCTTGAGGTTTCCATCAATCGCTTTGATATGGGCCGCAGCAGTTTGGATCAACGCTTTGAGTAACAGTGCTACAGGTCCGACATGGTCTTCGGAATGCCAAAGTGCCTCCCAGTATTCATGGCTTTCCCAAAAGAACCCGGCGTTGTAGAGATCAACAGCATAGAGCCAACGCCCATCCTTTTGCCAGTTTTGATGATCAAAGGCCCCTTCACTGGGATGGGCTTTGCCATGACTGTGGCCATCAACATTTGTCCTCGGATGGGGAAATCTCCCTGGTATGTAGGCATACAAGGGAAAATCCATTTTCGACGATCGAGCTGGTGCCCAACGGCTCAATTCTTGGACTGATGTGTTCAAAACTGAGATTCTCCCCCAAGAAAAGAAGGCCCCAGCCAATGGCCACGGGCCTCATTTCTTCATTCTGCCATTTACCTTAGAAAATGGTCAAGAAGACCATATTTGAGACCTTCAACACAACCCCTTCGAAAATCGCACACTGCACTGAGACTGTGATCGGAAATGGGAACCCCTGACTCGCAGAAAACCAGGGCGCTGGGGTGGCCGTGGGATCAAGAACACCCGCAGGCGGGTTCGGTGCGGCCCATGCTACAGTGAATAGAAGGGGGTTGAGAGGATCAGCCAATGCCGGTGTGAAGCACATATCCCCAGCCTCAAGAGAGATGGGAAATGCTTCCCCGGGGGATGGCTTGCCAATCCGAGCAAACATCGCGTACTGGGCATTGGACTGAAGAGGAGGATTGGAGACAGCAACTACGTAAGGCGTGTTCACTGCCACGAAAATCTCTTTGTCTGGCCCACCATCTGAATTCTGCACCAACAAAGTAGGTACCGCAGGACCAAGCCCCAAGCCAACACTGCCATCAGCACAAGGCCCAATGGGGTTGTCCAAGGGGCAGCCATGAACGACCACCGCATCAACTGCGGCCTCAACCACACTGGGGGAATTCCTGTCTTCGGCACGGAAGCGTATCTGGAAGGTAGAAGTCAAATTGATGAAGGACGGGACAACCACTTCCCTCTCCAACCAAGAGTTGGGGCTGGCCGTGACACGCTCCACCAATACCCATGGCGAACCATTTGACTCCCGAACATGGATATCAAAAGGGTCTCCATCTGGAGATCCGTTGGGATGATCATTGCTATACCAAAAGGCGTACTTGATCCTTGCGGTGGCATATCCAGACAAATCCATGGTGGGAGAAATCAAACGAGTCTTGCCACCATCCACGTCCGTGTTGCCTGCCCCGTTTTCTGTGACATAGCATCGCCCTGAACCATCGAAGTCGACGAGTGGATCACCGCGAGTTCCATCACCACTTGGCATGGCCCTTTCCCAAGCTCCCCCCGTCACCGAGGCTTCGCTCACAACAGTCCAGCCTTTGTCCGTTTCGAAATCATCCTCGAATACGACCACGGTGTTTCTTTGGAGAACATCAACCGTATGAAAAGATGTGGGCGCATTCGCCGGGCTCAGACTGTTACCCCCACCACCGATGGCGTTCATCTCAATGTAGAAGTCGACCTTCGAGAAATTGAGGGCCGGAGGCAAGTTGGCCCAGAAAATACCATTCGTTTGATCAATCATGGGCAACTGAATAAAGGGCCCACCATCAACAC
>WFTN01000478.1 GCA_015485455.1 Planctomycetota bacterium
CCCGCCCGATAACGCCAATAGCAAATAATAAGGCAGTGGCGATAGAAAGTGACGCCACTAAACCCCCTCATCGGTAATAGGATGTTTCTGACCATGAAGACTTTGAAGCAAGATGGCTTTACTCTCATAGAACTCGTTGTGACCATAGTGATCATGACACTCTTGGTTGGCATTGCGGTTCCCGCAATCGGCACACTTCAGGATGACGCCAAAGTAGCCAAGATTCTGGCAACCACGGAAGCGGCGAAGTCGTCTTGTGCGCGCTACTATTTGGACACATCCAATTACGGACGCGAGCACTCTAATAGCCAAAGCAACAGTTGGCATCGTTTGTCCGAGAAGCAGACTATCAAAGGATGGAAAGGTCCTTACATGGATCGTCCCCTTGGACGTGGAGACAACCCCTTTGGGGGCAGTGTTATCATCTATCCTCACTTTAATGGTGGCACCCACAAGCTCTATGGCAATGAGTTTCGTTTGACAGGGCCCAGTGCCTCTCGACGCAACGGCAATGGCAACTTCATTGCCTTTGATAAGGTGCCTCAAAAAGTGGCGGAAGCTGTTGATGCGGCTATGGATGACGGTATCTCTGGAGACTGGAAACGTTATGGCCGGGTCCAGTGGAAAAGTTCTCGTGGTGGAACTTTGATGATTTATATGCTCCACAACGGATAGTCTCGTACAATGACTCCATGAATGTCCATGAATTCGCCGAGACGATTCTCTTTGGCACGACCTTGGAGAGTAAGCTGATGAGCCCGGTTTCTCTCAGTGATGAGGGAAAGACCGGGCAGTCGTTTGTTTCACCGTCACTTCCAGGAAGACCCCCGGAAGTGGCTTTCGTTTGTGCGGGCGAAGGGCGCAAGCGCGAGTCAGCTTTCCCATCACGAAAAGAAATGGAAGCAGAGGAAGGGCGTGGCCGTGTCATGCACTTCTTCGCCAACCATGAACTCTTGGCCCTTGAGCTTATGGCTCTTGTCTTATTGCGATTCCCCGATGCTTCCCCTGAATTCCGCAGGTTGATTGTTGCCACCATGGGCGATGAGCAGCGTCATCTCACGTTCTATCTGGAGCGAATGGCCCAATTGGGGGTGGGGTTTGGAGACATGCCGGTGGGGCGATTCTTTTGGGATTGCCTTCATGACGTTCAATCGCCCATGGAATTCTTGGCAGGAATGAGCCTGACTTTTGAGCAGGCGAATCTCGACTTTTGCCTCAAATATCGTGCTGACATGGAAGAAATCGGCGATAAGACCACGCGGGATATTCTGGATGCGGTCTACCTCGATGAAATCGGTCATGTTTCCAACGGTTGGCATCTTTTTGACAAGATGCGCTCCCATGAGCGAACGGCCTTCGAAGAGTATCGAGCCCTTCTCAAAGGACCACTGACTCCCCGTCATGCCAAAGGAAATGTCTTCTGCTTGGCACCGCGGATTCAGGCCGGATTACCCATGAGTTTCGCTCGGCAGATCGATGCCTTCTCTGAAAGCCGGGGCCGGATGCCTCACTTATTCGTCTTTAACCCCGATTGCGAAGGGGAGCTCTTGGCCCCTCACAAACAACCCAATGATCAGATCAAGAAACTCGTTGACGATCTGGAAACTTTGCCAGCGATCTTGGCGACAGAGGATGACTTGGTCTTAGTGAAGAGGCCTCCGTCCATAGAGTTCCTGACCTTCATGGGTGACGCAGGATTTTCATGGCCTGGCTGTCGAACTCTTGCTGACTTGAAAGGGCGGCGATTGCCCTTGGCGGGAATCAAACCTTGGGGGCATAGCCTCGTTGTCCGAGACAGGGTCGCATCTTTGGGGCATGTTTTTTCTTCTAACTCCCGACCTTTCGACCCTTGTGTCAATCGAAACCGTATTCATCGAAAGAGTTTTGCGGCCCAATTGGCCATGACTCTCGCTGGCAAAAGCATGCTTCCTGGTCCTACTGAGTTGCTTTCGAGTGTGGAGACCATCGGTCGGGTGGCTCATTCCTTGGCTGAAGCAGAATCTATGATACGTGAGCTGAAACTCTTCGGTTATGACTCCATTGTTCTGAAAGCGGACTTGGGTTCGTCCGGGCGCAACATGTTGCGGCTTCTCAATGAAGATCTGAATGACCACGGGAGGGCTTGGCTTCAAAAGGCATGGCGTGACCACAAATCTGTTGTCATTGAACCGTGGTTGGAGAAGGTCGCGGACGTTTCATTGCATTTTGATGTTCATCACAAAGGACTTTCCAAGCCTGACTTGGTGGCCTTTCAGACAGACCGCCGTGGCCAATTCTTGGGGGCTGTCGTAAGTCATGCTGAACCGGCCTTGGCCGTTGAAATTCAGAGATGGTTGAATGAGATCATGGGGAGATCGGCGTTTGAAGGGGTATTGAGGGAAACTCGAGACCACGTGGGGCGAGCTCTGGAGTTTTATGGTCACCGTGGTCCTGTTGGCGTCGACATGATGTTTCATCGGGATTTGAGCGGGAATCTTCGTTTGCGACCAATCGTCGAAGTGAATCCCAGATGGACCATGGGGCGATTGGCTTTGTCAATGCGAAAACACATTCGCCGAGGACGATTCGGATGGTTCGAAATTGAGCGATTCAAGAATAACCAAGTTTTGCGCGAGACCGTGTATCAGCGCCAACAGGCTCATCCGGTCATCTTGTGCCCTAAGTCCAAGGTACCTCTCATTGAAGATGCCTTTTTGCCATTGGTGGAAATGAACGATGAACGTCTATTTCTCGCCAGTCTTTGGGTGGGTGATTGCGCCAAGGAAAGAGCTGGTAACGACCCTTAATTATCGAGGACGATCTCTATGAGACCGGCCCCGGGATTGACACCTTTTTTGACGAAGCGCTGGCTTTTGGCCAGGTAGGGGCTTTTCCGTTTTTGCTTGTCCGTCGGGAAGTTCGTTCGACCTTGCACATAGATGGAGTAGTTTCCATTGGACAAGCCGCCCACACGGAATCGGCCGTCTTTTGCCGTGGTCGTCATTCCACCATAACGATTCTTTCGCCAACCACCATTTTCTGGCTTGATCAAAACCTGTGCTCCAGGGATCGGCATGCGATCGCCGTTCAAGACGATGCCTTCGATGGCCAGAGATTTCGTCGCTTCGATCACCAAGGGAGATTGGGAGCCGGCCTCAATAGAGATGGGAATAGAAGACTTGTTGATCCAATCTTCTCCTTGGATGCGAAGGAAAACAGAGCCAACCTGTAGCCCATGGATGACGAATTTGCCATCTTTGTCAGTGATGGTTTGCATGCTGCCGTTGGCCAAATCTCTGGGTCTTTTCGGATCCCAAAGTTTGACATCGGCGACTCCTACCGAAAGGTTGGCCAAGGGTTTCTTGTTGGAATCAACGACGATGCCCCGCAAGGTGAAGCCTTCGTAA
>WFTN01000479.1 GCA_015485455.1 Planctomycetota bacterium
CTTGAATTCCGTCAATTGTTCGAACGCCAATTGGACTCACTCTTGACCACACCAACAAGCCCATCAAAAAATGGTGTTGCTATCTTGCCTTTGGAGAAAGCAAGAAGTCT
The DNA here is from genome assembly GCA_015485455.1 of Planctomycetota bacterium. Lineage (GTDB taxonomy): Bacteria > Planctomycetota > DRQF01 > S139-23. Next base: position 111 of record WFTN01000479.1, read on the forward strand.
GACTTTTGAATCGGCCTACGTCTTAGGGGTTAATCGGGGGAGCTATCCTCGATTTGGACACGAAGACCCCCTCCTCAACGACACCCTACGAAGTTGTTTTAGGTTCGCTTTGCCGAGCCTAGGTCAGCATGCTGATCGCTCTGAAGAGGAGTCCTACCTTTTCGCCCAATTGATGGAATGCGCCGATCACATCACACTTTCTTGGCAAAGGGCCAACAGCATGGGCAAGACCTGCGCTCGTTCACCTTTCATTGATCGCCTGCAACTCGACAAGAATGCCTTTCCGGTGCGAAACGTCCCGCGCGAATTCAAAGATGTACTCGCTGCTGAAAAGGCCGCCAATCGTCCCATTCTGCCCCAAGACGCCATGGTGTGGGCTGGCCTCACCGGAACCAGGCAAGAGCAAAACGAAACTAAAAACGATTTCCTGAGAACCACAGGCAGCTCAACATCCCACTCCGAAATTCCCTCCCAGAACTTTGGCGAAGCGTTGACCCAGCTCATCACTGAAATCGACCCTCATCTTGATGATCCTGATGAACGCAAGCGTCTCACTGAGGTCAGCCCATTCTTCGGCCACACAGGCCGAGACACTCTGCAGAATCAAAAGATCTACGTCACAACTCTCGAGCAATCCGCTCGATGCCCTTGGCAAGTCTTCGTCAAGCGCACACTGGGGTGCGAAGAGGCTCCCGATCCCTGGGAACAACTCCCCGAACTCGACACCCTCATCGTTGGCAACACCGTGCACAAGAGCCTTGAGCGCCTGTATGCCGAGAACATCGGAACTAAGAATCATAGCCGCCCGGAAGAGTCAAGGATTGCCCGGGCCACTCAAGAAGCGGCCCTGGAAGAACTCAAGAAAAACGACATCCGCTTAGCAGGTTTTGAGTCTATCTTGTTCGAAGTGTCGCTGCCCTTTGTCACTCGAGCCATCGATCTGGAATGGGAAGGCGAAAAAGGCCCTCAAGTCATAGCCACAGAATCCACAGGCAAGGTTGCCGCCGAGACTTCCGATGGCAAAAATTGTGATGTTTTCTACCGCGTCGACCGAGAGGACATCTTAGACAACAAACCTCTACTCACCGACTACAAGACCGGAAAGCCGATTTCTGAAGGTGCACGGGAGTCAACAAGAGAAAAGCACTTCATCAAGGCCTTCAAAGGGGGAAAACTCCTCCAAGGTGCAGCCTATGCTTTGGGAAGTGAGGGGGTCGGACGCTACCTCTTCTTGCGTCCTGATGTAGCCGATGAACATGCTGTCCTGACCGTCGCCAATGACGAGACAACACGATCTCGTTTCGAAGCGGTGACCAAGCGCCTTTTAGATTCCTGGCACCAGGGCACATTCCCCCCCCGCTTGGAAGAAAGTGATGGCACAACGAATAAGAACTGCGACTACTGCTCGGTCCGTTCCGCATGCCTCCAGAATGACAGTGGTGCCAAACGGAGACTCAGCCAATTGGCCCATACGGAAGAAGAAGAAACACCCTCCTTGCTCGCCGATCTTTGGAATCTCTCGGGCTACGTAACGAAACAATTGGAGAATCAATCATGATCCAGAGCGACGGAGTCCTGCGCCAAGAAGACCAAGAAGCACGACAGCTTGCCAAGACGAACTTCTCCCAGCCTCTGGTGTTGGAAGCGGGAGCGGGCACAGGGAAAACTGCCACTTTGGTAGCCCGTGTCCTTTGTTGGGCCTTGGGTCCAGGTTGGCTGGCAAAGAGCGACCTTCATGCCGACTTTGGACAAGAGCGCATTGCCGCTTCGGTTTTGGATGGCATCGTCGCCATTACGTTCACCGAGAAAGCCTCAGTCGAAATGAGCCAAAGGCTCGCCCAAGCGACCCTCAGTATTATCGCTGGTGAGGCTGTCGTCGGCATTGATCCCCAAGACTTGCCATCCCCCACCTTAGCCGCATCCCGGGCCAAGTCCATCTTGTCCCAATTAGACCGAGTTCATATCGAAACCATCCACGCCTTTTGCCGCCGGACATTGGCTGACAATGCCTTGGCAGCAGGCCTTCACCCAGCATTCGAGGTCGACGCCGACGGCACCTTAGTGGCCCATGCCATGGGAGACGTCCTATCCCAATGGCTGACTGAAGACTTAGACGGGGAAGTGAATCCAGAGAGTGCTCACCTCATCACTAATGGTTTCGGAGCAACTAGGATAGAAGAAACACTCTCTCTTGTCATCAATGCAAATCTGCCAACGAGCTTCTTGGAATCCGACCCTTACCCGGACGATGTATGTGCCGCCACTGCCAAAGATCTGGCCGACTTGTTGCGTACGTTTGTTGAATTTTGTCATCCAGCGCTGACAACTTCCACAAAGAAACACCTCAACAAGGCCAAAGATTGTGTCCTCAGCCTGGGCGAGATTGCCAACAAAATCGCCAACTCCAAGTCTGCGGATGAGCTGTTGGCATCTATGGCCGATCTTGACTTGGATGGCACCCACAAGAAGATCACCGAATGGGCAAAAAAAGGCCCCAACAAGACCGAGTCAGGAGCCTTAGAGGAGAACTCCCTCAATCCTGAGAATCTCCAGGATCTGTCGAAGAATTTACTACCAGCCCTTAAGTCGGTGAGCTCCTGGGACCCAGAAATCTTGCGTCCCGCCTTTCGCATTCTGTTCCGACTCACGACCCAAGTGCGGACAAGGCTTCGACAGCAAGGAGTCCTCACGTTCAACAACCTTTTGTTGGAGTGTCGCAACTTACTTCGAGACCACGAAGACGTACTTCGCAAGATGCAAGAAGGCATAGACCAACTCTTAGTAGATGAGGTGCAAGACACCGACCCCCTCCAATACGACATTGTCCGGAGTTTGGCCTTCGAAGGCGACAACGGCCCCAACCTCTTTGTCGTTGGTGACCCCAAACAAACGATCTACGGGTTTCGTGGAGCTGACTTGGGAGCTTATGGCGCCTTCATTCGGGAGATCGAAAGTCACGGGGGCCAGCGACGGTCCTTGAGTATCAACTTTCGCTCCGACCCCCCTATTCTCGATGAAGTTGAGCGAATTGTCGGGCCGGTCATGCAATTTGAAGAGGGTCTTCAGCCAGAGTTCGAAAAGCTCCTTTGTCCCGCAGCAAAATCAGATAACTGCTACCAAGATGCCCACGGTCGGCGGCCCATCGAATTCTGGAACTCCTGGGCACGCTTCCCCAGGCGCCCTGAAGAAGACCACAAGCTGGCAGCAAAAACATCTGCCGATCGCGCCCGGCACATCGAAGCGGCGGCCATCGCCCAGGAGATCCACCAACTTCACCATCAAGACGGAAAAGATTTTTCGTCGTTCGCAATCTTGATGAGGGCAACAACACAACAAGAGGTCTACCTCTCTGCTCTGCGAGATCTTGGCATTCCCTACTTGGTAGAAAAGGACAAACAATTCTACAAGCGTCGTGAGGTGATTGATGCCACTAATGCTCTCACGGCCATTCTGGACCCTTTCGACCAAGTTGCCATGTTGGGATTTCTTCGTTCCAACTTCGTAGGTGTCCCAGACGGGATGCTCTTGCCCCTATGGCAACGTTTCCTGCCCCAAAAGCTGTCAGCCATCCATGGGCAAAACGACAAATTGACCGATGAAATCCTCGCCCTAATCGATGAAGTCGACAGACTTCCACAGGGCAACATTCCTGGTATTGAACGGCTTCCCAACTGGGCTCTTTTGCTCAAGAAGTCTATCCACGACATTGGACTTTTGCGCGCATCCTTCCAAGTCGACAGTGTTGACCTGTTCTTCACCAAGCTGAAACGCCAGCTGCTCATTGAAGCTCAAGAAAGCGCACGTTTCCTGGGGACCCATCGTTTGGCAAACATCCAACGGTTCTTCGATCTCGCCCAAGATTTGCTGGCTCGGCCAGATCTCGGGCGAGGTGAAGCCCTTCGGCTCATTCGCTCTGACATGGTCGCGGCCATTGATATGGAAGAGGCCTCCCCAGGAGACGAGACTTCAGACGCTGTCCGCGTCATGAGTGTCCACAAATCCAAAGGGCTTGATTTCGACCATGTCTATTTTGTGGCCCTTCACCAAGGGCATCGAGGAGGCTCTCCCGGAGATCGCGTCTTGCACCGTCCGGGGACATGGGGTGTCCGTTTCTTTGGGGCAGAAACCCCAGAATTCAATCACTTAACCCAACATGATGAAGCCGTATCCCGGGCAGAGACCATTCGTGCCCTCTACGTGGCGGTCACCAGAGCCTCCCACCGTTTGGTCCTCTGCGGCCTTTGGCCAGAAGACTCGAAGGAAGTCCAAGAATTAGACAAGTGTAGTAACATCGTCGATCTGCTCCGTCACCGGCGAGGGGTCTACCAAGGATGGTTAGCACTCTCTGCGAATGAAGACCTCGACAATCCCGTCAAGGATTGCTCCCAAGGAACCCATGTTTCTTGGATTCTCCCAGACCATCAGAGACTGGCAGCTCACGAGGTAAGAGTTGCTACAGGAGAAAAAAAACCCAAATACCGGGCAGATTTAGAAGAGTTAGAAAAACGACAAAAAGCTGCAGCTTCTTTTGTCTCACTTGAGTCGCCCATAAATGCCTCCGCCTTGCCTCATACCCATGTGGGCCAAGCAACCGCCAAACTCACCGAGACCTCTGCTCTTTTGTGGCCTGCCCCCCTGCCTGAGGGTGTAAGCCAAGTTGCCAACAATCTTGGTACAGCGATCCACTGGATCTTGGAGACCATCCCTCTTGACGAAGGCACCCAAGAACATTTGGCGTCATCTCTCCAAGCCCTGCCTCATTTCTTCAGCCGTCAGGAGTTTGCCACCCACCAAGAGGCCATCGGCGAGGCCTTCTCTGCCCGACTCAAGATACTGGAAGAAGGCCCCCTGTTGTCAAAGCTTCAAAGTCTTTCTTCCTCAATCTTGGGCCGAGAGATCCCCCTTTTGGTTCGGCAAGGTGAAGTAGACGTGGTTGGCTCCCTTGACCTGCTCTACCGCGACCCCGCAACCGGTCAACTTGTGGTCGTGGACTTCAAAACGGACCAGCTCAACAACGTTGAAGAACTGACAGCCAGAGCCAAAAAATACGGGGCCCAAGGGTCTGCTTACTGCGACGCCGTGGCAGGCACATTCCCCGACGAAGAAATGCCCCCACGCTTCGAACTCTGGTTCCTCACACACAATGCTGTTGTTTCCTTGAGCTATTGATCAAGCCCAGCCAAGATTCTCTTGGTGAGTCCAAGTAGCAACGAAAATAGTACCACCAGGACTATGAATAGCGATGATCCGACGAGTCTCTATAGAGAGTTCCGAAGAAAATCCCCCGACCTTTGAGTCGGGGGATTCAATTGAATCAAGGAGCACCAAGCCGCATTGAATCTAAAGGAACTCCCATAGGCCGACTATTGGTGCAAGAATGACGCAACTCCTGCCCTACTTCACCTCGAAGATGATGGCGTTCGTTGGGCGAAAGGTGCCTAATTCTTCTATGACGCCTTGAAAGGTGAGGGTGATTGGAAAGGGAATGGTTGGGCCGAAACCGGAGGTCCATGGAGTCGGGTTGGAGGAGACCAACTGGGGTGAAGCTGTGTTGTAATTGTCAGTGTAGATGAAGAAGATGGACTGAAAGAATGGTGGCACTAAGGGTGAAGGAGCAAACATCATGTTGCCAATGCCTAAGGGCACGCTTACAACGCTGTCAAAGTTGGCTTCCCCGAGGAAACCAAAAATCACAAACTTAGCGGGCAAAGGAAGATTGGAGGGTTGAAGCATAGACATGGTTGACGACGAGCCCAAAGGTACGACGACTTTTCGCAAAGGGCCACCGGCTGTGCCGTTGATGGCGAGAATGTCGTAAGGACCACCCACGAGTTCTCCAATGCGCCCTTTGGCTGCAGGATGGTGAGCCATGGATTGGCTTTCATAGCATCCCATGTCGACCACTCCTTGTCGCAGCCGAGGCAAGCCGCGAACGTCCGTCCCCGACAACACAAAGTTGCCGCTATTGGCACCGCTGTTTTGGCTAGGAGACCCAGGCTGCAAACGATAGTCAGAATTGGCTGGATCAACAAAGAGCGGATCTGCGTCAATGCCTCCCACTCCTACTCCGCCCATGTTTTGGATGTTGCTGTTGGTGATTGCAGGTGTTCCCGATGAGCCCAAGATCGGTGTTGCTAACACGGCACCATTGCTATCATAGTTGTCCCAGATTAAACAATTCGTGACGCTTGCGTTTGAATTGCCTGCTATCACAAAGGGAGCGGGAGCAAAAAGAACATTGAGGCCTTGGTTTCCTACGAACGTACAATTGAGAACAGTGCCTTGACCAATGGTGATGCCCCCTATTCCTCCACTGTTTCCCGAAAAGAGGCAATCCCTCAGCGTCAAAGAATTTGCATTCCCATTCAACAATGGTGAACCAACCGTATTGCCAATGAAGCGACTTTGAGCGATGATCACTTGATCAGCTTGAGACAGTTCAATAATCCTACCCGGTACCGTGTTGTTCTTGATTTCACACCCTTTTAGGCGGATGCTCGCGTTGTTTACATGAATCAAACGGCCAAGAAGAGATGGGGGAGACGGCACGTAGCTATGACCCTCAATCACACAATTGCGAAAACTAGGTATGACCGCCGGGAAAGGCTGAATTTGGGCAAAAACATCAATGGCAATGATATTCGGGGCCGACAATCCCATGGCGGAGACCGTATTACCGTGAATGTGTAAGTTCTCAAACTGTGCCGACCCCACCCGCCAAAGCAACATGGCCGCGGCTTGATTCGCCACACATTGGGTGATCTCACAGTTGCGAACAGTCGGTGCTGGAATCGCGAAGCTGTTGAGGTAAAGGCCTCCCCCGGCAGGAACTGGCGTGAAGCCGTAGTTCGTGGGTGCCCCCATGCCTTTCTTGAGGGTAAACCCGTCCAAGATCGAAGCATTGGTGCAAGGCCCAGGGTAAGTCACGCAAGGTGCCACCAAACCACCATCAACAATACTCTGACCAATACCAGCGCCTAAGATGACAATGTCATGGTTCGGCCAAATGAGATTCTCTTGGTAAGTCCCGGCGGCAACCAAGATAGTGTCACCAGAAGCCGAAAGTGCGATGGCTGATTGAATCGTGGGTGTGGTCACACTGGGAACGTTGAAGGTATTTTGGGCTTTCGCCAACAGTGAAAAACCACAGCACCCCAAACACACCACAAAAATGCGAATTTTGTTCATCGTGAGATCATCCATAAGATGTTGGTCCAACCTGGTTCCCCTGCGAGAAGGCCGTCTATGTCGGTCACATTATTGCCAAAGTCCAAAAGCATGTCCGTCGATGGGCCGAAAGTCGTAAAACTCGCAAACAGCATAGGCTCATTCTGGCGCTCAGGGTCGTAAATGTGATTCGACCCAAAAATAACGTGGGTAGTTTCCTTTTGAGTAAGGGGCCTTTTGTCACAGAAGTCTTCATAATTGACCGTGCCAATGACGGAGAAGATCCTGACACCCCTCAAAACGTAGGGCACTCCCACCGATGGAGGATACTCTCCTAGGTACTGCTGAACAAAGCCAGTCGGAATCTCGGGGACCAAAGGAAATGCCGACCAGGGATACTCGACTCCCAATGGACATAAGGCCGCATTGTCATTGGGCCCACCTCCAGGCCAACTTTGATTGTAATAGGTACCTCCGGGTAGCCCACAGGCACATGTCACCGAAACAGCCAACCCCACTGCGCGCAATGCTGCCTCTGATTGGCACACTTGGAGCGGTGGTTGGCCCATTGTCGTTGTTATGTGCGACACCGTACTACGAAGTGCATCAAGATTTGATGCCGTATTGAGGTCTGATGCAGCTGGTGGATTCGCTAACCAACTAAAACCACCTGGTGCCACAAAGTGATAGGACATCCCATCATGCCTCGGGGGTGATGGTGGCAAATTCCTGGGATTCTGAGGAATGTTAATATGAGACAAGCAACCATCGTAATGCGTGAGTTGAGTGTTGAAACTCCAGCCGTATTCCCCGAGGTGAGGGTTGAAGGCTGTACATTCGATATCAATATGGCCATGCATAGACATCACTTGGAACGTCGAAACACAAAGAGGGATTGGGCAGGGGCGCGCTCCACTTTGCCAAACCGCATCTCCCGAAACGAGGAAACGCCAAAATTGATGGACGAAACCATCCCCGTCGATGGTCACCCAAGTGCGCATATATTTACCGGAGAGAAAACTGCCACGCACATTATTTACAGGTGGGTTGGTACCAACGGAAAAGCTAAACGCAGGGACCGGAGTACTCGTTTCTTGGACTTGAAGAACAAAGGCGACTTCATCGCAAGCAGGCTGGCCGTTTGAAAAGACATTAACACCAGGATGAGGAAACATCTGTAGCAACACTGTGGTGTCAAAGGAAGTGACCGATTCGCAATTCTCAATGCAAGCATAGGAGCCAGAGTTCATGATACCGTTCGGAGGAAATTCAGCAGGAAAGACATAGTCGGGGGTGACATTCGAACAACAGGTCCCAGTGTTAAAATTGTCATCATTCCTTCCGGGACATGGAGTGCCCTGGGCATTCAAGCCTTCACAAAGAAGCAAAGAGTTTCATGATTTTTTCCTCTCGAACAAGCAAACTATGGCGCTAATTCTTTCCGAATACCTATGAGAGAGCGTACACCTGAGAATGGGAGGTATGCAAGAAGAAATCCCCCTACGAATTTCGACGATCTATCATAGAAGCCAAGAAACCCCTGTCCCACCACGGCTTAGCAACGGATTTGCATCGAGTAGAAACCACAATTCGTTGGCTCCTAAGTCCAACATCAGGAGCAGCTCCCTTCACAGTTGATGTCCAACATCCATTGGCCGCTTCAAAATTCACTGAAACCAGCCTCACTTTCACTGAAGGTACAGAGAGTTTTCTTATCGTAGAGGGAACTTGTGCTCCTTGCCCTTGAGGACAGTGGTTTTCAGTTCCGCACGGCATCGTCGAATGGTGTGTCCGGGCACTTCTGGGACCATGGTTGATTCGCCCATGATCCCAGTCCGTTCATGAAAACGGCTCTTGGTCTAACTGACAGCGGCGACTGCTGCGGAGGCGACATCGTGGTCATCTTCCACGGAGCTGCCAGAAACGCCAACAGCTCCGATGACAGATCCATCGCCGGAGACAATGGGGATACCACCGGGGAAAGAAATGAGACCGCCATTGGAATGCTCAATGTTGTAGAGAGGTTGCCCCGGTTGAGAGAGTGCGCCGATGGCGCCGGTATTCATGTCAAAGTAGCGAGCAGTCTTGGCTTTTTTCATGGCGATATCGATTGAGCCTAGCCAGGCACCGTCCATGCGAGCAAAAGCTTTCAAGTTTGCCCCAACGCCAACAATGGCGATGTTCATTTTGGCTCCGATTTCTTCAGCTCTGTTGATTGCGGCTTCCAAGGCTTTGTGGGCCAGATCGATGGTGATGTCATTCATTTCTATACTCCAATTGATAAGCTAAATCTTGTTTAGATAGGTATTACCTTTTAGCACTTTGAAAAAGGCATCCTGGTAAGTACTGTCGATCCCACCTCCATCTTCCAGTCCTTCGACTTTCATGAAGCGTTGAGCCAACTCCGAAAATGAAAAGCCAAACTGTTCTAAGGAATGCTCCACGGTAGCAGCGTCTACGACAGTCTTAATGTGTGGTTTGTTCTCTTCGTCCAGTTCAACGACCACCTCATTGACCGTGCCGAAGAGATTGTGATAGTCGCCCAATACATCTTGATATGCTCCTGTTAAGAACATGCCAACGTGGTAGGGCTCCCCTTCTACCGGCTCTGGCAATCGAATATAGGGTTCAACACCCCGCTTGCCGATAAAGCGATCGAGCTTGCCGTCACTGTCGCAGGTGATGTCACCAATGGTTGCAGCCCAACGACGAGATTCGTCTGCTCGGGCCAAAGGGCAAATGGGGAAGAGCTGCTGCACTGCCCAACTATCTGGGGCCGACATGAAAACCGAGAAATTGCAAACAACCTTAGGGGCCAGTTGCTTTTCGAGATCAACCAAGTCGTCTGTTCGTTTGTGCTCCACAATCATCAAACTACGAACCTTGGTGCAAATATCTCGATACAGACATTCGCCTACAGCCCGTTCATCCATGGTCACATAACCCAAGCGAAAACCGGAAAGCAGCTCATTGAGCAATTGTGTCGCATCGTGGACAGCTTCTCGAAAATTGCTCTCATTGACTTCTGACAAAGTAGCTTTCAGGTCATCAATCTGGTTCGCCGTCGTCCGATGATGGGTGTAGTCCCTGGATTCATGCTCGCCAATGACGCGCAAAGATGAAAGAACGAAAACGGCGTGGGATGCACACAAAGCCCGGCCACTTTCAGAAACGAGAATAGGCGCAGAGACTTCCGCTTCATCGCAGATCTCCTTGACCATATAGACTGCGTCTCGAGCATATTCCTCGATCGAATAATTGACGCTCCAATCCGTGGCGGTACGGCTGCCATCGTAGTCAACGCCCATGCCACCGCCCAAATCAAGAACTCGAAGACTCGGTGCTTTCTGCTTCATGGCCGCAAACAAACGAGAAGCTTCTTTGATTGCTCTTTTGATGTTGAGGATATCTGAAACTTGAGATCCGATATGAAAATGAAGCGCCACCAAACGGCTCGCAAAACCGGCCCGCTTCACAGCCTCCATTCCTTCCAGAATCGCCATGGTGGACAAGCCGAATTTACCTTTGTGGCCAGACGACTCCAACCAACGGCCACTCCCCTGAGCATGAAGTCTAGCCCGAAACCCCAGCATAGGCATATGCCCAACAGATTCACCGATTTCGATGATGTCTGACACTTCTTGAGGATTTTCAGCGATGAGCAGAATCGGGCGGCCAGCCTGCGATGCCAAACACGCAAGCCTTAAGTATGCCCGGTCCTTAAAACCATTGCAGACCAGGAATGCGCCAGAACTCAGATCGTAGGTCAACCCTAAGCAGAGTTCGGCTTTCGACCCCACCTCCAGGCCAAAGTCATGATCTTTACCACCCTGAACCAAAGTATCCACCACGATGCGGTTGTGGTTCACTTTGACTGGAAAAACCCCTTGATAGGTCGCCTGATAGCCATATTCGTCAATGGCCGTCAAAAAAGCATCCCGAATACGCTTTTGCCGGCTGAGCAGGATTTGCGGAAACCGTACGACCAGAGGTGTATCAACATGGGTCTGAGCTAAGTTCTCAACAACACTCTGTAGCTTGACAGAGTGTTCGTCGTCTCCACGAGGAAAGACACGCAGGAAACCTTCCCCGTCGATCCGAAAGAATCCCTGGCCCCATTCAGAAGCTCGATAATGGTCCTGCTCAACGGTCTTTTCCTTCAATGATTCACTCCAACAGGTGTTTCGCCATAGTAGCAGCGGATTCTTGCATGCACAGGGGCCAAAGATCAGCATTCTCTGACACCGAGAGTTCATCGACAGAATGCCCTATAGCTCAGGCAGTCAACGGGAGAGTTCCCCAAGAGTTAGCCTAAAAAAATGCCCGAACCAACGGGTGATTCGGGCACAATTTTCTTCGTTTGAGCCTTTAAGTCTTCTTAGTTGGGATGGCCTTCATTCTCAACGCGGACACTCAAGGTGCTTCCCAGACGATCCGTGATCCGCTCAATTCTGCGAATGCCCAGAACGTTGTCGAGGATAATCGTCTTGGTTGGTGCATGAACAACAACAGTTCCTGAGCGATAGAAGGGATGGAAATACTCCACCATGTCTTGAACTTTGACTTCAATCCGTGGATTCATCATGGAGATACGTTCCCGGTCGCCAAAGAAGGCATTGCGATAGATCTGCATCTCATTGTGCTCGATCACCACATAATTCAAACGGGTTTTGATCCACGAGACAGCGGCGCAGAAGGCAAAAAACATGAAGAAGAACATATAGGCCTGAGGACTCAAATCTAATTTCAGGCCTTTGAGCCAGTCCCACAACCCAGAGAAGACCGGAAGGGCATCGGAATTTATGGCAAACATGATGGCCACCGTGGTCACCATCCCTCCCAAGAGAACGATGGTCCAGGCACGGTTCCATTCAAAGATGAAAATGTTCATGTAGAACATAAAACCGAAAATCCAAATAAGTCCCCAGGCGTGACGCCAATTGTCAGCATCAGGATTCATGGTCACGGCAATGCCACAAACCAAGGAAATGATGGCTAGGGGGATCAAGAAGATGGACTTAAAATGCGATCGGATGACAACCATGTGGCCTGCGGCAATGCGAGCCTTACGCCAGGCCCCATCGCGGACGTCTTCTGGTTTCCGACTGTCTGCCTTGCTGGCAAGACTCAGAAGATTACCATGCTCATCGCGAGCTTCGTCTTTGCTATTTGTACTATCAGTCACTCTTATCTCCTCAGACCCTCGGTTGACGAATATTAAGCTTTCACGCCATGGTCGCAAGGGCCTCATTTTATCCTGTTCGCTTGACCCGAATTATTCACGATCTCACGAACAGGTTAGGCTAAATTGCCAAGAAATCTCACAACAAGACAGCTCCGAAGCCATAATCCAAGAGAAAACCCCAGAGAACCACTGGTCTCCGGGGTCTTTTTTGCATTCTGGCGAACCATAGGTCTAATTTTAGCGCACGTCGACCAAGCTCGTCGCTATGACGGATTCCTCACCAGCATCTCCACTGGTCTCACCTTCCAGATAGGAGGAAATTTGAGAGTTCAAGTCCAAAGGCGTCTCAATGACGATACGGCTTTCCCCCAGCAAAGGCCGATTATTTTCCATCACTTGCATTTCCACATCCAATTGTTTCTCAACATTGGCCAAGATTTCTGCGGCCTCCACTAAGTCGCTGTGGTCTTGATCGACATAGATATCCATTGTGGCGGCCTTCTTTGCCTCTGTCTCACGCATCTTGGCCTCCAAGACGTCACAAAGGGTGATCAATTCTTCTCGTTTATTGCCTAAGCTTTCTAAAGCTTCATGGATATGGCTGAGCCCATTTTGAAGTGCGGCCAAACGCTCAGTCTTGCTGGCGACCAATTGGTCCCCAGACTTCAAACGGCGAAACCGGAGTGCAGCGTCTTGGCGCATGCTCTTGCGGCTGACTGTATTACCAAGGAAGCGATAAGACGCTTTCTCCACTTGCAGAGTCTGCCATTGAGCTTTGAGGGTGAGGCGGGCTTGGGCCTGTTCATGCCTCAACTGGGCCAATTCCCGCTCCAGGTAGCGAATCTCTACTTGCTTCTCGGCGATATCGCGGTTGTATTTCCTGATCTTAGGCTCCGCTGCCTTGATGGCCTGACGAGCCTTCTTCAACTTATATTCGACTGGAACCTTTTC
>WFTN01000480.1 GCA_015485455.1 Planctomycetota bacterium
CTTCTGGCCGCATCGATTCGCAATGTCGTCAGCTTCCTGCGCTGCATTGGCGGTGATGCTGAAGAACAGAATCTGAGAATAACAGGCGACGAATCATTCTTCGCTGCTCCATGGGAGCGTTCGGTCGGCACGTTGGATTTCTCCATCGGTCCTGCGATCAAAGAAGGGGATGTGGTCCCATTCTCGAAGGACGAGATAATGAGGGCTTATCAAACAGAAGCGCAGAAAACTGAATTCGGAGTAGAAGAGAAATGAAGAAACCAAGCCCCAAGAATCCAGACCCAAGACCGCAACCCAAGCCGACGGGAAACCCAGGGACAAGAGGCAATCCGCCAGCGACGGAGAAGTCGAAATGAACAACACGGAGGCCTGGAAGCCATACGTTGACTACACCCAGGCCGCGTCGTCGAATTGCAGGAATTTGGCTTTCGCAGGGATCGCTATGGGGTGGGCATTCCGATTGCCGAATAACCAGATGCCAACTGCCGTATCAGTTGCGTTCCTCTTGCTTGCAACGTTCTTTTTGCTCGATGTGCTGCAATACGTGGTTGCAGCTTTTGTCTTGCGACGGTGGGTTGAAGGGCGACAAGACGAACTTCTCAAGATGAATGACACGATCGAGGGCGAGTACACGAAACCCGAGACGCTTGACAGGCCTGCTTTTGCGATGTATTGCGGGAAAATGGGCGCGCTTCTTTCCGCCCACGCCTTTCTCTGCTACACGTTTTTGACGCGACTCTGATCGTCGTAAATGCACCAACCACTCCTGGCGCACGATAATCAGCATTGCGAGATCATTCTGGGAGGCTCAATATTCAAAGGCCGAGCGCTTCCTTCGTACCTTTGAGATCCTCCCGATGGCCTTTGCTAATTGATTACGAACCCGCACCAGAGTGTCCTTCCGGAAACGCACAATCACCTCACTCTCCCACCATCTCGCTTCTCCATACAGTTCATTCCAAGCTCTGAGGGTGCCGTTGCTGTCGTCCTGAATCTCAAAGTAGTAACTTCGTGTTGGCTTGTGTCGCATCATGTCCATGATGATCAGTTGCCGGATCAATGGCCCTTCATCTGCCTTCGCGCAAGAGACGACTCCACCTGCGCAGCTGTCAAGAGTAACGTTCCTGGACCGCAACCGTCGATTGAATCGCTGAAAGGCCTCGGCGATCTCTTTGGAGTAGAGGATGGAGCTGACAATGCGGTCCCAAAGCACTGCATGCTCAACCTCCGTAAGCGGCCGATGAATTCTGGGTAGCCTCTTCATATTCGGTATCACTCCTCTTTCAGACGTCTCACTGCGCCAAGGTCGCCAAATCTGGACCATTCTTGTTCTTGGGATCGGTTGGCTCATCGCGGTAACAACAGCCTTGTCCCCAAGGTACGAAGCGTCGCGGCTGCCTTACAACTTTCATGCCTCGGCCTCGTTTTTGCCAGCAACCGGCCGGGCGGTTCTTAGATCGTACGAAAGTGCTTTGGCCTTCTCGACATACCACTTCCAAGCGCGTGCCCCTTCGTCCCATCCCCGCTCATTCGACCAGGCGTACCACACCCACATGTTCTTCTTGAGCGCCCATAGGCAACAAGGTCGATCCGAGTTAGGGAAGCATCCTCGATATTCGCTGTGTAGGGGCGGGGGTTATTAGAAGCCGGCTTAAAGCGCTCGGCTCTCAGCTCCAGGACGAACTCCGAGAACTCAGGAGTCAAACTGCAAGGCTCGTCATTGTCACTCTCGCACTCTCGGCTCAATCCATCATAGAGATCTTGGGCTTCCTTGATCCACCCGGCTTCATCTCGGGCCGGGCATCTCAGGTTGCGAACCATGACCGCCAGTCGAGCTTCCGAATCAGGGTCGCGGCGCTCACGTCTCGTCCCCGTCAGTTTCGAACAGTCGAGATCACGCATGGGGCTTCTCCTCAGGTTCGATTTCTGGGAATCTGCGAACGTACCGCATCTCTCGCACTGCAATTGACCGGATCAACACCTGCATGCCTTGGGTCTCTTCCTCCGACATTGTTCTGACAAGCTCACCAGTCAAGCGTTCCGTCAGTTCAAGCGTCTGCGGCCAGTTGAGGCACTGGCTCACGACCTCGGAAGTGTTCGTAAGAACGGCGAGCACGAGGAGGAACTCAGGGTCAAGATCTTCGGGCCGGTCGAAATAGGGGGTTCCTACACTCCTGAAGCTGTCGGTGCCCTCACCGAACCAAAGTCGCCCCATGAAAAGCGTACACAAGACGATGAACAGGCGGCGCTTCCAACCGGAGCGGCAATAGCGACCGGTACCCCAGTTTCGTGCCAGGTCTTGGCACTGAGCAAGAAGGACGTCTTGGGGATTGGATTCGATCATGATGACGTCTCCATCTGTGCTTCGGTGCTCTCGACCACCCACGGAATGGAGTCAGGTTCTTTGTGGTGCCCAAGGATCCACTCGATTCGCACACCGAGGGCCGCCCGATAGTCTGCAAGCTCTTCTGCATCCTCCTCAGCTTCCATCGTCTTGGCTCGTTTCTTGGCACTCTCGATACAGAATGAGGCCAGTCCTATCCTGCCCCTGACTCCAGCGCTCCGTGACCAGAACGTCGACCAGGTCTCCGTGATTTGAGCCAGGAGGCCGAGCCAGAACACCGCCAGGTGATCTAGCACTCGCGAGTCGAAACCTTCAGGCGATCGAAGGGGAAAGCGCTCACCACCTGGCATCAATACTGAGAACCCTCCGTCGTTGAGGCGACCGACAATGGCTACGTAGGGGTTTACATGTCTTGCGGCCCATTCGCCCGGGAATCGGATAGTGGTTTGGTCGTAGCTGGCGTATTCGGATGGAACGAAGAAGCCGCTTCGCATGAGACTTGGATCTTGTTCGTCCAGAGCATCGCAGACCTCTCGCTCGCTGTTGCCCTGCGCGCGGGGCCCAATGGTATGTCTGCCTGCCTCCTCAAATGAGAGCGCCGTTGGTGGAATGTTACGCGATTCCAGGGCCGCGAGTCGGTCAGCGAGGTTCTTCCTACGCATTTGGTGTCCACCTTCCACGAAAGCGGTTTCAAGTGCTACGAGGCGTTCCTCCAATCGGAAATCATCCAGGAGACTCACTTGCAACTTGACCAGATTCCCAAGAGCATTGGCGACCTTGTGGTCAACATCGTTGCCGATCGTGGCTCGCAGAATGGTCTCAACCAACTCCATGAGATCGGCGATTGATCGCAAGTTCGAGGGGATCTTGAATGCAAGCGGTGTGATTGCGAGACCGTTTGTCACAGCCGCTCCTCTCCTACGTGCTCTTGTGCATTCATCTCCCAGTTCCGGATCGTGGAAGAAGCTGAATCTCCGTCCTCCCATTGGTCGAGCCCTGCAACGCCCGTTCTTCGCTTTTCCGGCACATGTTTCCGCGACTTGCGACTGACTCTTAAGTTGTTTCGCCATACAGGTTCCTTGAGGTGCGTTCGACACTACCGACCACTACTGTTGTCAGTATGGCCTGGTTGCATCGAATCGCCATGTCACCCCCTCGAATGGCACTTGCCAATTCTGGTTCGACTGCTGTCATTCAGTTGCTCATAAGGCCGTCTTTGCCCATTGCCTCAGCGTTTCCAGGTGTGGATAGATGAACAGCGGGATAATCATCATTGCAGTATCACCACGCCAGTCGGCAAGATCCTGGCACCATTTCTTGCAGTATCGAGCAACGTCCTGCGGAACTCTCGTCGCACGATCTTCCCAGATTTCGTCAACGTAAGCTGCATGATCCTTGAGGCTTCTTTTTCGACGAACCCGCCGTAGTCTCTCCCAGAGGAACGTCACAGGGTGAAAATCATGACTGAGAATCTCGAGAGACTTCTCGATTGCGGCTCCCTGCAAGATGTTGAGCGGAAAAGCGCTCATCGCTGGGCCGATCACGTCTGCAACGCTGAAACGCCAGTCGCGAAGGCACGACGAGTCTCCCGAATAGACTTCAGCTATCGCCTCCTCAAGGTGACCGGTTCCTTCTTTGAATCGTCCGGTCGCGCCACGGGCCGCCGCTACAAAGTACTTGAAGAGCGGCAGACCGTCCTTGGCCGCCTCATAGGCAACCGTCATCGGGGCGACATACTCGTCTGGTTTCCTCGACATGATGTGAGCCACAGCCGCCACAGCCGTTTTGACATCTGCGGCGTCGGATAGGCTGATCTCGTTGGTGATCTGTAGCAGCAGCTGAGCAAGAGCAGTACCCGAGATCCATTCGGTAACGATTCGTGGCCGAATCTCTGCACTGTCCAAGACCTCGGAATCAAGATTGCCTACGGCATTGAGACCATCGAACCACAGGGCGATCCATCGGGCCGCATCAAGAGACTCCAGGGCATGTTCGAGGAATGGAACCGACATGAATGGAGGTACAAGCTCGATCCAGATCTTGTTGAATTCCAAAGTCTCCAGCGCAACCTGCCGGCCGTCGAAGATGGCGGGCGGGCTCATCTTGGTTTTCTTCTCTTCGTTTCCCCCAGAGGGGTGGAGGCCGGAAGGGCCGTAACCCCATACGGGATGGACGCCAATGGCGTCCCATGGGGGTGGGCTCGGCGGTACCAAATCAGGCACTCGTCCCATCGCAGAGCGGTACCAAAACGACGTCCCGACAGAATCGGATGCCCAAGCAATCTCATCGTTAGGTGCAAACTCCTGGCACCATTCTTGGGCGGCCACGTCCATTGAGTGCCACCGATAGCCGAGGTGCCTTAGCCAACAAACGTCGGCGTCGGTGACGAAGAAGTGAGAGCGGAACAAGTTGACGTTCTCAGCATGAAGACCGAGCAACTTGAAGTTCCCTTTGGTCCAGTCCACGACACAAAGACGTCTAAGCTCTTCCAGGCCCACGCCAACATCGCGCTTGCTGAGTCGTAGATCTGTTGACAACTCGGACCAGCTACTCTTCCTTTCTTTGCGCACCTCTACCCAGTAGTTGAGTTCTTTGTGCTTGAGGTGAAAGTAGATCAGCAAAGCGGCCGTGCCCAAGTGTCCTACGAGAAGTCGAGGAGCGCGATGAAACCAGTTAGTTTTGACTTTTGGGGGAAGGTATTTATGTAGAGGCTTGAGAGCGCGCAGTCCTGGAAGACGAGGCCACACAGGAGTCTCTCCTTTCAGAAGACCATTCTCTCGAAGTTTCTTGAGTTGTGATCGGGCGGCTTTTTCTCCGAAACCGAAAACCTTGGACAGGAACTGTGGACTCAACAGAGGTGCGAACTCAGAACCTTTGCTGATCATTGTTGCAAAGCACTCGAGCTTGATTCGAAGCGCCCGGACTTTCGCGCTCAGAATTTGGGAATAAACGAGGTGCGGGGGGATTTTGACCCACGATAACTGGTCGAGATAATACTGAGCGGCGGAATGTTCAGACGCCGAATGGGACGTATCCTGCATATGATTACCTTTCCGCCCGGTCCCTGATGGTTGCCGCCAAGGGATCGGGCATTTCTTGGTCACTTCAAATTCAGTGTAAGGAGGAGTCGAGGATTCTTGGGAATCCAAGCTCAGACCCAGAAGGTATGCCAAGATCCGGGGCACACTAAGATGACAATGTTAGGCTGTTTCTTGGAGGTGACCCAAACGATTAGACGGACTCTTTCTTGGATTATGAATGCGCCGTTCCAAGTGACCCTAAGCTCGTCTCCCAGCCGCTCAGCGCTGACCCCGAACGTCGATCCCAGGTGTTGGATTGCGACAACGGCATAGTTCTGAGGGATAGGGATGCCCAGTCCAAATTGACCGTCGGAGTCCCAACGGTTTCGTATCGGACCTCCGATTTCGATCCATCCATTTGATTCGCGGCGGTGGCCTGTGCCCAAGGAGATCCTAAGTAGTGTTGTGCTGTGTTCGTGGTCGGGTAGTTTCATCGCGTCGAGGTCCGCTCGGAAATCCTCCGCCATTTCGTAGACATCTCGGCGCTTTGGTTCGTAGATCTTTGCCGGCCATGCCCGGAAGGTGGCGAGGTGCTCGTTGTAAATCATGGAGTCACAACCGTTCCATGGAGGCTCAAGACGAACCAGCGATTCAGGCTCTTTTCCCGAGCCTGTTGGATACCAGGCCCGGATGCGCTTGGTTGTTCTGCAGCTCTTGAGGCGGAAGTTTGGCGTGACCAACCAACGCCGGTCGTTCCGAGCTTGTTGTTGGGGATCCTCTGCCTCCCGGCCTCACGTACCCCCATGCGCCTGATGGACTCCAATTCTTCCGCGACCTGCCACAGCGGTTGGAGCATGAGCAACCGGAGGGCTCCATTGACCTCCGGCTCATTGCCGACGATGGCGCGGACCTTTCTCACCAGTTCGGTCAAGTCCTTCTGGAGTTCATTCAGTGAGATTGCGTCGGTTTCCTCACGCTTCTTGAGGAATCGCATCAGGCTGGATGGGGTGCCCTTGTCGCGCATCACGTTCTCCGGTTGGAATCTTGACATGCTTGGTTGTGGCCGTGAAGCGATTGACGAATGGACTCGAGGCGGTGGTTGCATTCGACTCTTCGCGGCTCGCTACAAGAGCGAGACTCGGCCGTCTTGACATTCTCGCTGACACCAATAGACTTGGTGTCAGTACGGGCGGAGAGAGACATGCGCATACTCAATGATAGATGGGTTATTCAAGATCAGGAACCCCCTCGGCAAGGCGGAATGGCTGAGGTACGGAGGGCCATTGACGGCGTAAATGGAGGATGCGCTGCTGTTAAGATCTTTCCTGCCTTCCCGACTCCACATGATGAAATTGCGTTTGACCGAGAATTGCAGAGCCTTCAGAAGTTGGCGCATCCCAATGTCGTAAAGCTCCTCGATGGTGGCCGCGATTCGGAATCGAAACGGCGATTCCTTGTTTTGGAATGGTTGGAATCGAGTCTGGTGGCGTATCTGAAAGAGAACCCTCTCGCGGGATGGGACTCGTTCTATCAACAGATCGGACGACCGATCTTGCTTGGACTCGTTTATGCTTTTTCCCAGGGGATTCGGCATCGCGACATCAAGCCCGACAACATCATGATGACCGCCGATGGCACTCCGCGCATCACTGATTTTGGGATCGCAAAAATTGTCTCTCAGGTTGGAATAGGTCGCACCATGGCAGATTTCCGCACGCCGCCCTACGCACCTCCTGAACCTGAAGACTCTCGGTACGTGGATCAAAGGGATGTTTATGGCTTCGCAGTGCTTCTGGTTGAGTGCATGGCTGAACGGAGGCTCAGAACTTATGACGAAGTTGAAGAATCACTCAACGAATTCGACAACGAAGAAGTGGGGCTGGTCTTGCAACGCGCAATGGAGCGAGACCCGCGTGACCGAATCTCAAATGTCGCAGAGCTCCTTACAGAGATCGACTCCCTCCAGTTACCGAGAGAACAACATCATCGCCGCTCGCAGACCAAGCCGACCTGCACACTCTGTCTAACCAGGGCGGCCTACGAGACCTTGAGTTCTGAACTCGGTGTCCCTGAAGGGCAGATTGACGACATATTAGCCGTTGATCTACACGATGCGGCTGTCAAGATCAAGCAACCCAAAGATTCTCACGAAAAAGAACAAGTGGCGCTCACAATCTTCGGTGCAGAGTTCATGTACGGAGCGTTCGTAGACGCAGACACACGTTCGTTTTTGGTTGTTCACTATGCTTCCCCGAGACCTCCCCATGTTCTGGATCTTCTGCGCGAAGGATCTTTTGACATTGATGTTGCACTTCAAATCTGCGTTCGAGGAGCGGTCGAGAAAGACGGTGCCGAAGTAATCCGCGATTTGATTGGTCGAATTGCCGAGCACGAGTATTGCCAGGACGTCGCGTCTCGGGAAATTGATGACGATCTAATTTTCAAAAAGTGGCTGGCCGTACTTCACGCGAAGCGCAATCGGGGCAAAGCGAATGACGAATCCATAAGATATGAGCTAATCGGAAGGCAAGGCAGCCGTGCGACATTGAAATGCAATCGGTCGTTACCTGAAGAACTTGTCGGCCAATCACGATTGATTCGACTCTCACAGTATTCATTTCTCGCTGGAGAAGTCGAGTCAATCCGCGATGGAAAGATCGGGTTCTGGATTGAATCTGGCGATGTCGAGAAGGTTCCGGCGCGAGGAATTCTGGAAGTTGATTTTCGGGCAGAACAGAGATCTATCGATCGTCAGATGAGGGCTCTGGATCGCGTCCGGTTTCGACGTGCGGCGGCCCCTCAACTACGTGAAATACTGATTGCGCCAGAAAAGGCAAGAACTCCCCGCGTGGCAGACGGATTGAGCTTCGTCGACAAAGGGCTCGACGAAAGCAAACGCAGTGCAGTGCGTGCTTCAATGGGGAGTGATGCCCTTACTCTTGTAGAAGGACCGCCAGGAACGGGAAAGACGCGGTTCATCACAGAAGTCGTCCTACAGGCGATTCGAAGGAATCCCAGAATTCGCATCCTCTTGGTGTCGCAGACTCATGTAGCCTTGGACAATGCGTTGGAGCGAATTAGAGAAGCTGATTCGGCTCGAAGAATGCTCAGGATTGGGCGAAAGGGAGATCCGCGGATCTCCTCAAGAGTTGAAGACTTGATGGTTGAGAACCGACTCAGGGTCTGGCAGCGAAAAATTCGAAAGTCGTCTCACGCGTACGTGCAGGAATTCGCTGAGCAAGAGGGAGTTGATATTGAGAACATCAACTTGGGAATGGCGGTTGCGAAGCTTCGATCCATCAGGGCTCGACGCTTGAGGCTCCAAGCTAGGTCTGAGCGAGTATCGGCCTCTGTGACAGAGTTGATGGCGATCGAATCGAGCCGTGCCATTGCCGGTTTGAATGATGGGTTCGATGAAAACAACGAACGCATCGAAGTCGAAACCGAAACTCGAGAGGACCTGACAATTCGGCTGAAGAGAGCAAGGGCGCAGCAGGATGAAGTCGAAGAGAATCTGGTCGGCGACTTTGACATCGGTGCTGAATTGGTCGCCTTGTCCGACGACGAGTTGTTGGAATGGGAGAACGAACTTCTGAAAGGAAATCCCGATATTGAGCGCGTGCATCGGTATTTTCAGCTGGTTGAAGACTGGCATTTGCGGCTTGGCGGGGCGAGCGACTTTTTGGCTGGATTGATCGCCGATGCAGAGATTGTAGCAGGCACTTGTGTTGGAATCGGTGGCATCCACGCGATGCAAGAAGCCGAGTTCGATCTTTGCATCGTCGACGAAGCGTCTAAGGCAACCGCAACGGAATTGCTGATTCCCATGTCGAAGGCAAAGTCATGGATTGTTATTGGTGATCGCAAACAACTTCCTCCTCACGCGGACGGCGATCTCGATGACGATGAAACTTTGCAGAATCTGGGCATTGGGAGGCAAGAGCTTCGCAGTTCGCTTCTTGATCACCTCTGCGATGCACTGCCATCAGAGTGTGTATCCCAACTGACAGAGCAGCATCGAATGGTACGGGAGATTGGTGACCTAATTAGCACGTGTTTTTATGACGGAAAACTTAAGAGCATGAGGAAGAGCGAGCGAGGCTTGCTGGATCCTCTGATTTGCAACCCTGTTACTTGGCTCGATACTTCGTCAAGTGCCAATCGGCGGGAACACAGCGATGCGTCCAGCTACCGAAACATCGCGGAGACGAAGTTCATTGCACAGTTTCTCGAGTCACTGGATCTGATTGCGGCTGCAAGAAATCGTTTCTTCAGCGTCGGGGTACTGACGGGTTACGCATCGCAGCGAGATGCTCTTGACCGAGTAATCGACAGTGTCCACAGGTCCACCAAGAACTTGGAGATTGAATGCAACACGGTCGATGCCTTTCAAGGACGGGAAGTGGACATCGCGATTTACTCGCTTACCCGTAGTAATAAGGTTGGCGACCTTGGATTCTTGCGCGAACGACGACGTGCGAACGTTGCACTTTCTCGGGCTCGATTCGGACTTGTGATTGTCGGCGATGCCGAATTCGCACGGTTAGCATCGGGCGAAAATCCGTGGCGCAATGTCCTTGAATACATCGATGTTCATCCCGATGACTGCTCGATTGTGGAGGCCTAACTATGGAGTCCGAAGAAGTTGCCAGGCAATTAGATAATCGTGTCGGTTATGAGGTTGTCGCCTACGGCGAAGTTGGGCTGCCGATCTATCGAATTACCGCGATCGTTCTATGCGTGACGCGCCGAAAGATCGATCCTGTCGCCGAATTCGTTTTGCGGGCTATGCATTCTGGTGCACGCGACACGTCGGTAATAGCAGGCCTCTTGGGTTTATCAGACAGTATGGTCGACTCCACTCTCGCCGACTTGGTTAGGGACGATTGTGTACGAAGTTCAAGGACGCGGGGGGGGAGGAGGTCTTCGTTAAGCTGACAGAGAAGGGGCGAGAGGTTGCGCGTGAAGGCGAATTGGAGAGGCCAACTGAAAGTACAGTAGTCTTCTATTATGACGGACTCACGAGGAAGCCTATCCACATTGCGGCAGAGCGACTCCTGCGGCCCCGAGACCTCAAGAATGCCGCGATGGGTGAGATTCGCGCATTCCCTGCGAGACCGCCGGTGTTGGAGGAGATAGAACTGGACGATGTTCGAAACGCACTGGCAAGCTACCATGCAAGAGTAGATGCTAAGGTTGAGATCCTCTCCATTCGGTCGCTTGAGCGTCGTGAACGGATGTTCACTCCTTCCGTCTCAGTTGTCTATCGCGCCCACATTGAAAGGGACCTGCAAGTCGCTTTTGCAATTGATGGCCGATTATCTAAAGAACACGAGGCTGCTTTCGCGCGGAAAAATGGGGTTGATCAAAGTCGCTTATTCACGCGGTTGAAGGAACGGCAAGAGCAGACCTCCCGAAGCGACGTCCTTGGAACTGAACTCTCACGAAAGGTGGACGTGGCGGAACGAGACTATGCTGCTGCAATCCAAGAAACAGCAGCAAGTGCAACGTGCGAAGTTGACGGCGGATCTCAACCGGACGCCGCTTCGAAAACGAAACTACCAATGGTAAGGCCATTGGCGGTGTATGAACATGCTCCCCTCTTACGTGAGTCACTTGAATCGGCGGCTAAACGGGTGATGATAATTTCTCCATGGATTCGAGAGGCTGTCGTTGGGAATGACTTCTTGCGAAGTGTTCGCGAAGCGGCGGAGCGAAACGTCCGCATCTTTGTTGGGTATGGACTCGGACGTGATCATGAGAAGCCTGAGGATCGACGTGCGCGACTCCAACTCGAAGCAATTGGACAAGACTACAACTCATTTGTTTTGCGGCGATTGGGCGATACTCACGCGAAGATTCTGATTAAGGATGATGAGTTCTTCGTTATCTCAAGCTTCAATTGGCTCTCATTTCGGGGCGATCCGAATCGTACATTCCGCGAGGAGTGGGGGACGATTGTTCGAGATGAAGATCTTGTCGATGAATTCTTCGAACAGATGGTTGGGCGATTTGATGATGATTGACGGAACGATGACCTGACAAGAAGCCGTCACCACTGATTGGCCAACGACGATCTCGCCTTGTCGGGGCCAAGACAGGCGGTCAAACTTCTCCAAGCAAGAACGCTCAGATCAATTCCTGAAGGCTACCGATGTGGAATCGAACATTGGCTGAATGCCAGACACCCTTGCTCACAGACCAAGGGAGCTTGGTCGGGTGGTTGCTATGCTCCAAGTTCCTCCTCTAATTGCCTCCGATCACACTTGAAAGGCGCATAGGAGCAGCTTGTTGCCTCCCCCATGCCGTCAAATTGGTCGTTGTCCTTCTTAAGAGCAATTCACTGGTGAGCGGCCGTATGCCGAGGTCGACCGGAAGCCTGTCTTGCCAATTGAAGTACCCAGATCTCCACCCAAGCTTGGGCGACTCAGAGACAACATTCCGTCAACCATGAAGATCCTGGTGGAAGGTTGTTTACATCGTGAACGCGGTCGTCGGCCGAGCTTGGATGAGATTCGCGAAGTTCTTCAGAAGGGCGGGCAATCTGCCTACATCAGGCGAGAGATTGAATACCGCGCCACCGAGCAACGAGGATACGAGATCCTTAGGTTAG
>WFTN01000481.1 GCA_015485455.1 Planctomycetota bacterium
AGAAGGCGGATGGTAGAAAGCACATCTTTCACATACTCCATGTGATGGAAGTGCTCAACGAGACACCGATGCTGCGGATGCTGCCGAACCCGTTCAGCCGAAAATCAAGCAACCGGTTTGTCTTCGAAGAAGCGGGACTTCATGTTCGGTATCAGCTCGATTAGGAAAGGTAAATTCAGTGTCGAAACCCAAGAACCCGTATGTGCCGAAGCACGAGACTACAGTGAACTACATGGCTGGCATGACGGCCTTGAATAGTGACAAGATGAATAAAGCGCTCGATCTTCTGCTCGCCGAGCCACCGGAATCGCCTTGCTATGGGTTAGCCATTGGGAATGCGGCTTTAGTTTACCGGGCGATGGGCCAGTTCGAACGTGCAGAGAAGTTGGCGTTGGGCGCACTGCACGAATTTGAATCAAAGGGATGTCCTCACCCTCCCACCTGGGTTCAGGTCGCGCGAACTCTCGGAGATGCCATTTCCTGCCAGGGAAGACACGCTGAGGCAATTATGCAGTTCAATAGAGTGGGGCAAATCGCCGTAGATCTGATGGCGAGTTTTCCGGCGCAATCAAAGGCAATCGAGATTGAGAATGCGCATGCGCTGAGCTCGTGGGCCAGTTCTCTGTTTGTCCATGGTAGTATCGATGGAACTCTCGATATTTTTCGTAGAGCGATTACGGTGTATCGGGAGTCTGAAGCGTTAGGCACGGTTGGACTTGCTGAAGTCCTGACAAATTACGCCTCAGCACTGCGAAAGGCGGGTCGTGAAACATCTGCACAGCTTGCACTGCAAGAAGCCTTGGAGAGATCCAAGAGCTCGGGCGATGCAGATCAACTCTATCGAACTCAAGTAACATTGATTCAATTCGGGTCCATTCACGCCGATGGCGAAGAAGCGTGGCGCATCCTGGAAGAGGCGTGCGACGCAGCGGAAGTGGCAGGGTTGGTCTCAACCGCCTTCATTCGGCTCTGCATACTCGCCACCTATGCCCTTGAAAACAGATGTTGTGAGAGGGGGCTCCAGGCTATCGAGCGAGCGAGAAAGCTCGAAGACAGGCTCGATAAGAACGATCCTAATCGTGCCAAAATACGACAAACAGAATATCAGCTTCGAAGACTAAATGGCACGAAAGCTGGAGTCCAAGTTCCATTGTTGCTTGAAGGCGCTGGGCTTTGGTTAAGCCAAGTGGCGAGCGCTGAAGAGCCTGCAGATCTTCAAAAAGTATCCGAAGAAATGCACGAGCACTTTCGGCTGCTAACTTCTGAGTTGTTGGCCAGCGGCCGGAACGAAGAGGCGCTCGTGGCGTTCGAGGTTGGACGGTCGCTTGCTTACGCTGTCGATGTTGATCCGCGCTATAAGGATCGAGTCATTTTGGAGGGGCCATTCGAGCCCGCATCGGTGGCTCTTGGTCTCCTTCGATCCGTTCAAGCGCGCATGCGAGTCGACGAAGTCGCGTTGGTCTTCGCACTGACTCCTCCGGACATCGTGGCGTTTGTCATATCGCCGACGAATGTTGAAGTGCGTTGTGTTTCGCTTCCGGTCGATGGGAAAGATCAATCGGAATTTGTGAGTGATCTGCACGCCATTCCAAGAAGAATCGAGGCAGCGGTAGGAAGCCGGTCGGTGCCAGCGATCTGTCACGACCTGGCAAGAGAAGTCGCATCACGAATCAAGGGGAAGCTCATCACATCATTGCTGCCGCACTCGATCCTCCATTCGGTCCCCTGGCGAGCGGTGTTGCGAAATCAAGGAGTGCCGTGGAGGAGTATCCCAGCGGTGGTTCGCTTTGGCTTGTTTCTTGGGGACGATGAAGTTCTTGATCGTACGGCTAGCGAGTCGTGTATTGCTCTCGGCTTCGGGAAGGCGGGAAGTAGCGATGAGGTAGACCTTGTTGACGAAGCCCGCGAATTCGCAAACAGCTACGGGACAAATGCACGGCTGGTAGACGACTGTAAGGGTGTGGATGTGACCGCTGCGCTCCAGGAAGGGGCTGGCGTCGTTTTGGTCTCATGTCACGGTGAGTTTAGGGAAACTCCTCGAGGGAACGAGGTCGTCCTTGAGTTGTCCGATGGTGACATTCCTGCTTTCTCTATCCTCCCCAATGCAATCCGATGCGACCTCGTTATTCTCTCCGCCTGTGATTCCGGAATCTATGACATGGCATGGGGGGACTATCCAGTCGGTCTGGCTCCAACGGTCTTGCAACGAGGTGCCCGTTTTTGTTGTGGTGCACGATGCAAATTAAGGGCAAGTTTCGCAGCGGAGTTCTTTACCGAACTTGGGACAAAGCTGGGCGCTAGAATTAGCTTACCGGCGGCGTTCTCAGAGGCAGCTGAATCCTTGGAAGACAGTGGCGCGGACCTTTGGGCGGAGCTGGCAACTCTGGAAATTCTTGGACTCCGATAAGGACGACACGTTTCATTTCTCGGCTGATCTCGAAATGGGTCCTTCCAATGCGAGGTAGATCCGTGTCCATTCGCGGTTGGAGTCGATTCGACTTCGATCTACTTCCGCGCGGCGGAGTTGTGGTTCAGGGGCGGTGGCGAGATCGTACTGGAGGAGAATGAGCACCCCTCTTCTTGAGGTCGCAGCGAGGCCTATTCGGTCATCGATGTGCACGATGTCGTGCAAGTGGATCCCAAGGAATGCTTCGATGAAGTCATTGGATTTTTGATGCTTGTTCGTGATGACGGATGAATCAGGCAACAGTGGCATGGAATGCGCATTGTCGAAAATGCGAAAGGCGAGGGTGAGGCCAAGTTCTTGGCCATATCGTTCAACAAGGTGCTTCGCAAACTTGGCGTGCTCAATGGTGTGCATTGGTTCGTATTCAGCGCTTCCTGCTCTTCCAGCTCGTGAGAATTCGAGGACTGGGCCGATGGGGGTCTCGCAGGCTTGGACTTCAAGGTCTTGATATCCGATTGAGGTCATGACGGTGTCTCTGACAAACTCGCTCATGTTGGCTACTCCGTTTTCGCTTTGGAATTGTTGCAGGGCTTCGAATTGTTCATCGCTCAAACTTACTGTGACTCGTTTCATTGTTGCGCTGCCCTTGTATGCGTCTGTGATGCAATGGTGCATACAGTGTATGCACTCGCGTCGCGGTTGTCAAGGGAGCTTAATGAAGCTCACCGAATTCTGTCGGCGTGCTCTCTTGCAGGGGCACAGTGGATCGCTTGGGTGGACAGGTGTAAGTTTATGCTCTGAAGTATCTTGTGAGCGAATTCCAGCAGGTCAATCAAGGTTGCCGTTTTTGCGCTGCTGTCCACGCGGATATAGCGTGGATCTTGTGACGAGTTGTCGTCACCTCGGCTGTGTTTCGGACTTGACCGATATGGAGTCACGCTTATTAGCTCAGAGTAAGTGCGACTGAGAGTCTCTCTTGGGGAGCTTCGACACCCAAAGTCGAACCAAGACAGAGCCCGCGCCCAAAAAGTGCGGGCTCATCTTATGTCCAGGCGCTTCCACAATGGCAAACGGTGTCGGGGATTAGGGCTTGGCGAAACTGATGTCGATGAAGGCTCGACCATGACGACATTGGCGCTGGCCGGAGACC
>WFTN01000482.1 GCA_015485455.1 Planctomycetota bacterium
ATTGGAGAATGTGAATGCCAGCCCTACGAGCTCTGATTTTTTCTACCTGCTTGCTCCTGAGTTCAATTTGCGCTCAAGAATCGTCTTCCTTAACTGCTCAACAACAAGAGCAATTGAAAGATTTCAGCAAATACATCAAGTCAAAAGATGTAGGGGAAAGAACTGCTCAGGTAGGATTCCTCGAGCATATTGACGGGGTGGAGTCCGCACGCCTCATCATCGAGAAGGGGCTGACCGACAAGGCGCTCCGGGTTCGAGCCCGCGCCACTTGGGCCTTGGCCACCAAGGAAGATCCGCAAGCTATTGCCCTCATCACAACCGTCGGATTCAACAGCAAGAACCCCCATGTTCGGGAAGGATGCGTCCGAGCCATTGGGCGGATGGAGGATGAAAAGAACGAAGATGCCATCGTTGCATTGATCCAAGACGAAAAGAAACCCTTGGTCCTCATTGCCGCTTTCCGCGCCCTGGCCCGGACTCACTCGAAAAAAGCCATGGCTTTCGTCGAACAATATTACACCCATAAGAAACAGGGTGTCATCTGTGCTGCCATCTATATGGCTGGTGCCACTGAAGACCCCAAGTTTGCCAAACCAATCTGGGGTCTTCTCCAACACAGTAAACGAGAAGTTCAAACCAGCGCCTTGCAAGCCCTTGGTCAGCTGCGATCGAAAGAATCAATTCCCTTCGTCCTCGATTTCTTTTCAAGCGCTCAAGGTCGCCTCCAAACGGACTGTCGCGATTGCCTGATGAAAATCACCAATCGCCAGTTCAGCCACAACCCAACGACTTGGATCAACTGGTGGGAGAGGGTCAAGAGGAGATGGAAGGTCCCAGATGAAGTCATTGACAATTCCGCAGATGCGAAGAAGTACGGCTTAGACGACACGCCTTCTTTTCATGAGATCAAAACCAGATCGAAACACATCTCTTTCATTGTCGATGTCTCAGCAAGCATGGCTAACGTCATGCGCTATAAAGTGAAGAACCGCAAAGGACGTTCACAAAAGTGGCGCACCGCCCGACGAATTGACTTAGCTAAAGAGGAGTTGATTCGCATCGTCAAAACCCTAGACAAGAAGACCTATTTTAACATCGTCGCCTTCGAAACCCGCATCAAGGCGTTCAAGAAAAGCCCTGTCCGTTGGGGTCCAGGATCAATCGCTGAAGCGGTAAAATGGATCGAGAAGTTAGAACCCTATTCTTCTCCGACGGGCAGTTCTGAATACACCAAGGAAGGTTGGCGAAGAGGCGAGACTAACACCTTCGGCGCCCTGCGTTACATTTACGGCTTCAAAGACGGCAAGGTCTCGACTTTTACCGGCAAATTGAAGCCTATCGCTGACACTGTTTTCTTTCTCTCAGATGGAGACCCGTCAACGGGCTACTTAGTCGCGCTCGAAGAGATCACCGATCAAATCGAGCGCTACCACTCCAATGGACAAGTTGTGATTCACACGATTGCCTATGAGCTGAATGGTGTTGGCCGCCAACTCATGGCAGAAATCGCCCGCATCACCGGTGGAAAATTTGTCGAGATTGGCTCGGCACGATAGAGAAAAGTGAATTCTGCCTCCAGGGCCGACATGTTTGAACAATGAGGGAGAAAAAAGCCTTGAGCCCCTCCCGCCAAGGCAACAAAATCCTCCCCATGAGGATCGAACTACAATCTCATTCCCCAAGTGACACCCACGAGTTGGGTGTGCGTATCGGCAAACATCTGGACGTGCCCAGTGTCCTTCTCTTGGAAGGCGAATTGGGTTCAGGCAAAACTCTTTTGACCAAGGGGGTCTACTTGGGCTTGGATGGACGTGATGAGGAGCAAGTTCTGTCCCCCTCCTACACCCTCGTCCACCACTACGACGACGCTCGTTGCCCCATTTTTCACGTTGACCTCTATCGCTTGGAAAAACCAGACGCCATCTACAGCTTGGACTTTGAGGAATTCCTATTCCAGGAAAATGGTGTCACCGTTTTGGAGTGGCCCCGTGGCGCCAAGGATCTATTGAAGCCAGAGGAATATCTTCACATTGAGTTCTTCCCAGGAGAAAACCCGGAGAATCGCAAGATTGTTTTGACCGCCGGTGGCCAACAATACCACAAGGTCCTCACTGAGGTAAGAAGCTCATGCTCATCTTAGGCGTCGACACATCGTCCCCCGCCACAAGCTTGGCCGTTCTCTGCAACCAAGAAGTCTTGGCGACCTATCACGAAGCCCACGAGCATCCACCCAGCGACGCCGTATTTGGCCTTCTGGAAGAGCTTCTATCAAGCCATGGCTTCGCCCTGGCGGATATCGACCTTTTTGCTACTTGCGCGGGGCCTGGGTCGTTCACTGGTCTTCGCATTGGCCTGAGCATGATGAAGACATTTGCCATGGCCCTCAACCAACCCGTTATCGGCATTGATGCCGTCACCATTATGGCCGTTCGAGCATTGGCGACAAAACCAGATCTCTCCGGCGCGTTCTCAGTGGTGGTGCAGGGCTTTAAGGAAAGTACATTCTTGGGTCGGTTTCAGAATGTGAGTGGCAGGCCGGTTCTTCAGGGTTCATTAGAAGTGGCTGAGGGCGCTGATGAACTGGCGACATGGTGCGCCGACACACCACGAATATTCGTCGACCCCAACCTCAAGACGCCTGTTGCCGGCGCGTCGATGATCACGAACCACGACTCAGCCGCTATTTGCCTGGCTCGACACGCATACCGACTGGCAGAAATTGATGAGATCCCTCAATTCAATGAAGTGCAGCCCCTCTACTTGCGTGCTTTTAACGTGGGGCGGAAAGCCAAAAAACCGGAGGATCTTCGATGACCCTGGGGTTAGGAATTGACACGTCCTTCGACGACACCGCCGTGGCTTTAGTGACCGATGGTGTTCAGATCGATGCCAACTTGACGGTCAGCCAGTTTGCCGAACACGCCGAGTTTGGTGGTGTAATTCCGGAGCGTGCTTCTCGTCTCCACGTTGAAATGATTTTTCCCTTGGTCCGAGAAGCTCTGGGAAGCATGGGAAAGCGATTCGAAGACATCGACTATGTGGCGGTTTCTCACAAACCGGGGCTCGTTGGATCCTTGCTCATAGGGGTCACCGTCGCCAAGGCCCTATCTCAAGCACTCGGGAAACCACTGATTGGTGTCAATCACCTTGAGGCCCACATTCATGCCGGTCTTATGGAACATAAGGCATTGCACTATCCTTTTACCAGCCTCCTCATTTCTGGGGCCAACACCATGGTCATGGATTGCCAGGCACATCGAGAGTATGTGGTTCTGGGTGGAACTTTGGACGATGCTGTGGGCGAGTGTATTGACAAGTGCGGTCGATTTCTGGGGCTTCCCATGCCAGCGGGCCCAGCATTGCAGGAGCTAGCACTCACGGGCGACCCCAAGGGCCTCAAATTGCCCCGCCCCATGCTCAGAAAGCCCGAGTTGCGCTTCTCCTTCTCAGGGCTTAAGACCGCTGTGCTCTATGCCCTACGCGACAACCCCGAACTCAAGAAAGCCGACGTCGCCGCCTCTTTATTGTTGGCTATCTCTGAGGTCTTGGTCAAAAAAACCATGCCTGCCGCAGCGAAACTGGGCCACAAGAAGGTCCTTCTCTGCGGGGGAGCCGCCGCCAACAAGCAGATCAGACAGGCCTTCGAGGAAGAAGGAGAGAAAATGGGAATCGAGATCTACTACCCTTCCATCCCCCTCTGCACCGACAACGCCGCCATGGTTGCGGGCATCGCCCACGAAGACTTCAAGCGCCAAGAATTCTCAGGTCTCGATCTTCCCGTTCGGGCCATGGTCAATTGGAAGACTTTGGACTAGCCAACGGAATGACACAAAACAA
>WFTN01000483.1 GCA_015485455.1 Planctomycetota bacterium
GGACATCAATGCCTTTGCTGCCATCAACGAAGCTTGGTTTCCAAGAACAAACGATGGCAAGAGCAGCAAGGTGGCTCCCCAGTCCTGGGGCGGTGGAGGGCGATGGCGGTATGACGCCGAAATGCTTCAATTGACCTACGTCCCCTTAGGGCACAACGACAAAATCGTCGAAGCTCTCCACACGATCAGCGTCTCAAGGGGTTTTGACGACCTGCGCCAAGAGTTGGCATCTGATGATCGTTGCTTCAAATGTCATAGTGTCAACGAAGGCCCTCTTAAGAAGAAGTCGATCAACTGGCGGGTCAAAACAGAGAATCCCAATCGGCCCTTCACCAAATTCGACCACACCCCGCACCTCATCGTTGCCCAAGAAAAATCCTGCGCCCTCTGCCACCAACTTGAAAACAAAGGGAGCTACCTCGACTTCTTCGGTCCAGGCAAACTCGATCCCAGCCAATTCGCCAGCGAGTTTCAACCCATGACCCGGGATTCTTGCGCCCAATGCCACCAGGAAAACGAAGCCAATAGCAGTTGCGCCACCTGCCACAACTACCACGTGGGTCCCTTTGATCCGAAACTCAAATGAGCGAAGTCGTCTCCGGTTGAGCCATCAAAGACCCAAGTGATGCAAGTGCTCATAGGTGAGCCCTAGATCGGTAACGGTTTGAGCCAGGGCGGCGGTGGCGAAGCGGATGTTAGAGACCATGCAAGGGCTTAAGTCGTCACGAGCGCTGAGTTTCTTGAGATTTTCGTAGGCTGCGAGAATCTCGGTTTCAGCTTCAGTGAGGTCATTGCCTAATAGATCTTTGGACATATCAATTCTCCTATCGGGCTTGTTCTTATTTCTTCCGCTCGTCCAGCAGGCGTTTGGCTTTGAGTTCGAAGCGAGGCAAGGCGCCTTCAGGAGCTTCTTCTACGTTGATGCGCAAACCTTCGTGGTTGCGTTTCAGATCAGCAGCAATGGTGGTCATGAGCTCACTGCGACCATCTTTCTTACTGGGGTTGAATTCCAAGCGCACGGTGATTTCGTCCACCAAGTTCTCGGTATTCCAAACGTGAATCTGAAACTCTTCGATTTCCCCATATTCCCGCACGATTTCTTCGATGGCGCGGGGATAGACATTGGTACCCCGAATGAGAAGCATGTTGTCGACACGGCCTAGAATACCACCTTCGTAGATGTCCCCATTGCGACCACAGCCGCAGGTGTCGTGAGGCACCTTCTTGACTAAATCTGAAGTGCGGTAGCGAATCAATGGGATGAAACCTCGGCCAAAGGAGGTCACCACCCGTTCGCCGATTTCACCATAACCAACGGGCTCTCCTGTCTCGGGGTCGAGAACTTCTTCTATGAAATGATCTTCGATGAGATGGGCACCCCCGGGTTGATGGGAGCATTCAAACATCATGATAGTGCCGATCTCGGTCATACCCGCCGTGTCCGCACACTTGGCCCCCCACTTCTCTTCGAGCAGTTTCTTGGTGGCTCCAACAACGGGCTCACCGGAGACGATAAGTTTGTTGACCGCTGAGCCCACCAAGTCCAGCCCTTGTTTCTCCGCTTCAATAGCCAAGCGAATGGCATAGGTCGGCGTAGCGCAAACAGTCGTCACTTCCATCTCAACGATTTGCCGAACTCGATTTTCGGTGGTCATGTTGCCCGAAGGAATAACCAGAGCCCCGATCTTCTCGCAGCAATAGTGGGCTCCCCAAAAGCCGATGAAACTGCCATAGCTAAAAGCGAAAAACACCGTGTCATGGGGACGAACACCGAAACCCCAAAACCCATAGGCCCAACATTCTGAAATCCACTGCCAATCCTTGGGGCTATCTAAGACACGCAATGGTTGCCTGCCGCTAGTTCCGCTGGTCAAGTGATAGCGAATCGCTTGCTCACGAGGAGCCGTAAGAAGATCACCAAAAGGTGGCTCATCAGCCTGAATCTTCATCCACTTAGCCCGGTCCATGAATGGGAGCTTTCCTATGTCATCCAAAGTCTTGATGTCATCAGCAGAGACACCTGCCCCTTCGTAGAGTCGCCGATGAAAAGGACTTTTCTCCATGGCCCAAGCCACATGACATTTGAGTTTGGTCAATTGCAAGCGCCGCAAGTCTTCTTTGCTGCAAGCCTCAAACTTCGGATTCCAATATTCTGACATGGCCATTATTTGCCCTCTTCCAAAACTTGTCCTTGGTCCCTCCCGAGCAGATCGCGCGCAATGATCAGGCGTTGGATATTGGAAGATCCTTCGTAGATTTCCAAACCAACGATGTCGCGGTAGTAGCGTTCAAGAGGATAGTCATTGTTGTAGCCCCGGCCGCCATGCAAGAGGATAGCGGCATGGGCAGCTTCCGCTGCGGCTTCCGTGGCATAAAGTTTTGCCGTCGACACTTCCTTGGTGGCTTGATGTCCAGCGTCTTTGAGGCTGGCCGCCTTCATGGTCAAGAGCCTGGCTGCCTCCAAAGACGTATGCATATCGGCGAGAGTCTTCTGAATCATCTGCTGATCACCCAAGCGTTTGCCGAATTGACGACGGCGTCGTGTGAAATCTATGCAAGCCTCCAAACATGCAGCGTGGACGCCAACCGCACCAGCAGCTACGCCCAAGCGGCCGCAATCGAGAGCACTCATAGCTACTTTGAATCCATCGCCCACCTCACCCATGCGCGCCGAATCTGGAACAACCATATCTTCGAAGTAAATGCGAGCATGGTCCGCACCCCGATGACCGAGCTCAGGCGATTCCATTTTCTCGGCGCGAAAACCGACGGTGGAAGTGGGCAAACAAAACGCCGTGATACCTTTGTGTTTGAGCTCCGGGTCGGCCTGGGCGAAAACGAGAGCGACATCGGCAACATTGCCATTGGTAATCCAGATCTTCTTGCCATTGATCACCCAGTTGTCACCGTCTTTTCGTGCTCGCGTCGCCATGGCCGCGACATCACTGCCAGCGTGCTCCTCCGTCAGGCAGTAGCAACCAATGGCATCCACTCGGCACATATCTGCCAACCAACGTTGTTTGATCTCTTCAGAAGCCCACTCTTGGATACAAGACGCCACCAAGCCCGTTTGGACTGCTAAGAACCCTCGAACCGACGAATCGATTTTGCCCAATTCTTCGTAGATAAGTGCCTGAGCCCGCTGTCCCAGTTCCAGGCCCTCATAGCATTTCTTGATGGGCCCACCCACCAGGGAGGCTGCTCCGAGCTGACGCAAGACATCGCGATTGAAGATACGTTCCGCGTCGTTCTTTCGCGCTTCAGGACGAACAACTTTCTCCCCCAGTTCACGAGCCAAATCCCGAACTCTTTTCTCAGCATCAGACAGGTCAAACATGGTCAAATTGACTTCACTCATCGTGGCCTATCGTCCTTCGAATCTTGGGGCGCGTTTTTCGCGATAAGAAGCCAAGAACTCCCGATGATCATAACCCATGAGCATCAACGCTTGGGCCTGGGCTTCAGCTTCAATGGCGGAGTCGAGTTCCATCGTCCATTCGTTGTTGATCATGCGTTTGGTCAAGCGGATGGCATAACGAGGGCCCGATAACAAGCGATCAGCATATTCGTTGGCTTTTGCCAAGACCTCGTCCACAGGCACGACGGCATTCGCCAAACCGATGCGAAGGGCATCCTGAGCTTTGATCGAATCGCCAAGCATGAGGATTTCTGTTGCCCGCGCTTGTCCTACAATGCGAGGCAGCAAGAATGCTGCTCCCATATCAGCGCCTGTAAGGCCCACTTTGACAAACAAGAAAGCGATCTTGGCTGTGTCCGCAAAGACGCGAAAATCGGATGCCAGAGCGATGACTGCTCCCGCCCCCGCAGCCACACCGTTGATGGCAGCTATGATTGGCCGATCAAGCTCTCGCATATTCGCGATCAGCTCACCCGTCATGCGGGTAAAGTCTAAGACTTCCTTCATATCGCGATTGACGAGGTCGCCGATGATGTCACTCACGTCTCCACCTGAGCAGAATCCTTTGCCTTCACCTGTGATAACCACCACATCCACATCTTCCGCTGACCGGAGGTGATAGAAGCAATCGGTCAATTCCCGATAGACCTGGAAAGTCAAAGCGTTCAAACGGTCTGGGCGGTTGAGCGTGATTGTGGCCCGACCATCAGTCACGGCAAACTTGAATGTTGTATATGTCTTGGTCATGAATCATCCTGGATCAGATGGCATCCCCTGCCACCGGCAAAGCAATACCTGAAAATGCATCACTGTCAGGGCCTACAAGAACCAAGACAGCCCGGGCCACTTCCTCCGGTTGGATCAATCGGTTGAGGGATCCTTCTGTGGCCAATGTGAGTTTGGCTTCTTCTAAGCTTCGCCCGGTCTTGGCGACAATATTCTCTGCCGCGGTCTGAGCGATTTGTGTGTCGGCGAATCCTGGGCACACTGCATTGACAGTAATCCCCTTCTTGAGGAGTTCCGTGGCCAAGGCCCGAGTCAACCCCAAAAGGGCGTGTTTGCTAGCAACGTAGGCCGCCGTGTATGGGTAACCCTTCAAAGCTGCCGTGCTGGCAATATTGACAATGCGCCCCCACCCTTGCTTCTTCATGGACGGTGCAACACTCCGACAAAGAGCAAAGGGAACGAGGGCATTGAGGTTCATACACCTTTGAAATGCCTCATCGTCAATCTGCTCCAAAGGAGCCGAAGGAGCCATGCCAGCGTTGTTAATAAGAATAGCGATGGGGCCCAAAGCGGCCTCCACTTGGGCCACCAGGCCATTGCGAAATTCTAAATCGAGAAGATCGCCGCAAACAACTAAGGAATTCAAACCCAGTGAATCAAACTCTTGAGCCACTCCTTCGAGCTCGTCCCGGGAACGGGCCACGAGGGCCACAGATGCCCCTTCCTGAGCCAAATAGAGGGCAATACAGCGCCCCAATCCTCGTCCAGCTCCTGTGACAACCGCGATTTGTCCGTCCAAATAGCCCAAATGAGCTCCCTCCATTGCTGCTGTTTCCTGACCGCATGATACGCCCCAGGCGAAATTCCGTCTATGGCAGAAAGTCCCAGGCTGAGAACAGAAAAGGAATCATAAAGTCTATAGTGAAAACAAGTTAAGATCGTAAGCTCGTCTAACTCAAAGACCAGCACACCCTTGGGAGGCCATAGACCCCCAAAAAAATTCCAAGTGGTTGTACAACTTCTACCGTTCATCGGGTAATCATGATGTCAGCATGATTGGGATTTGTATGACAATCGTTTTGGGTGGCGCTTTCCTTTTGTGGGCGAGCCACCGTGTCTATTTGACCTATACTCACGTGGTAGCACGGGAAGAACGTCATCGCGTACGTCAGAGTTTAGGCCTGAGGCAGCCTCATGCACACATTGGGCCTACTTGCTTCCTCACCCTCGACCTGATCGTCATCTTCGTGGTCATTCGTGTCCTCGAGTCGTTAGCATTCGACACGAGCCAAATGAGCGAGCTTCGCTGTCTCTTCTTGGCGCTCACCCATTTTTCCGGTGTTGTCGCCATATGGATGCTCTTAGAAGGGCAGCATTTTGCCCTTTTCTATGGAAAAATCGCCCAGGCCTTGGGAAACCGAGGGTTCGACAGTCCCCAGAGTGCTTTCACCCTCCCCGACATTGGGCAACGGTCCCTTCGCTTGGCGTTCTTCGCCATGGTTGGAGCCCCCCTCCTTCTTGAGCTCGGAGGTGTCAAAATGGGCGAAGCAAGCAAGGAATCACTTCTTTTGCTCTTCACAACCTGTTTCCTCATGCCCCAAATCTGCCTCCTGGCTTTCTTGGTCCACAAGCTCGAGCCAATCAGACGTCACGCTGGCGTTCGCTAGTTTCTCACCCCTATTCATGACCTTCCCGGAGCCATTTAGGTTCCCAACCCGTGTATTTTCCACAAGATAGCGCCCTGTCGCTAAAGTTTCCCCCCCCGTATCTCCGAAAGATTATGCAGAAGATACGGAAAGCATCGGCACAGACCTGCGCCAGGTCGCTGTTGTTGGGACCGGAAAACCGGTCGGGAAGTTCGCGCCGCCACATCATGAAGAGGCGGGGTCTATCTTCCCTAAGAAAACAGCTCATGGAATTTAAGGTTTGCGCCCCTGCCAGACAAAGGGGATTAGCATGCTCAAGGCCAAGAACGCACAACCACAGGTAGGTGTGTCGACTGACAACTTAATCGATTGCGATATTCTGCAGTCGGCTCGGCCACATCTCTACATGGGGATTGTGGGAACACTGGTACTGCAACAAGGCTCCAGCTTTCGCTTGGCTCCTTTTGCCCGGGAATTCATCGCCCACATCTGCCCCCATTTTCAACTGCGGTTCTTGACCAAGTTGTCAAAAGTGGCAGCTCAGGAAGTTTCCGATCTCTTAGAGACAGAGATTGAATTCACCCCGTTCAGAAGCGGGTTGGGAAAGGTCTCAGGAATCGACTTCAGCCGTCCCTTCATCTGGATCGATGACGCCCCCACATCAAGAGATCTCATGCGTTTGGCTGAAGAACGCTGCTCATCCCACTTAGTGACTGTCAATGGGAAAGATGGGGTCACTCGAGCAACTATGAACAAGCTCGAAGTCATCCTGGCTAAGCTCATGCAAGACCAGATTTAGGGTCAATCAAGATAAACAAAAGCACCCGAGAGTTCGCCCCTCGGGTGCTTTGTCATGTTTAGACTTGCTTACTCGCGACTGGCAAGGACTCGGGAAAGTGAAACCCGGGCCAAAGTGTACTCCGGATTTTCTTCCAGAGCGCTGCGGTAGTAGTCCTCCGCGGCTTCTAAGTCACCAATCTCTTCAAAGACTTGCCCCAAATTGTAAAAGGCAAAGAACGGACAAGCGTAACGCTCAGCCTTCAGAGCTTTCTCCAACCAAGGGATCGATTCCTCGATCAAGCCTTGTTGGATCATGTAAGCACCTATGTCGTTATAGGGATTGCCATATTCTGGGTCGATTTCTATGGCGCTCTCACAGAGAGCGATCGCTTCGTCCCATTCTTGGCGAAATGAACGGCACCAACCTGAAAACGTAAACGCTTCGGCGGTGGGATAAAGAGCTATGCTCCTGCCATAGAGCAAATCAGCTTGGTCAAGGTCGCCTTCCATTTGAGCACGGTAGGCGGCTTCAAAGAATCTGATCGCTTTTGGCTTTCTGTCTTCGTAATCTTGCATCAATACGGCCTCGGAACTGGTGTCATGCCTCACAGCTTCCTTTTCGTTCCATTGGGCACTCACGCTTTAGCGAAGTGCTTCCTAATCCAAGTTCCCCATTCTTATTACGAACGATTTGTGCCCTATGCGGTGAAATACGCAAGACTTACGAAGAGGCAATAAAATATCTCCAGGCATATTATTCATGCCTGGAGATAGCGATATATTCTGAATGAAGACCCAGGTTAGGGCTTGGAAGCACTTCCTGGGATGCGTTTCCCGGCCTCGTCGTAGCGGTAAACACCATGACCGGTCTTCTTGCCCAAGCGTCCTGCAGTGACAAGGTCTAAGATAATCTGGCAGGGTTCATACATGGGACCCAAATGCTCATTGAGGTTCTTGGTGCTGAATGCCCGGACGTCTAGTCCCACCAAGTCGACCAATTCAAATGGTCCCATGGGATGATTGAGGCCCAGCTTCAAAGCCTTGTCAATATCCTCTGGCTCAGCAACTCCCGCTTCCCACATGCGAAAAGCCTCGTTGCCGATCAAAGCGTTGATTCGACTGGTGACGAAACCCGCGGACTCATTGACTTCCACAGTCTCTTTACCCATGCGCTGGGAAACCGCCACAGTGGCAGCAAAAGTCTCGGCACTGGTATTCTTCGAACGAATGATCTCCACCAGCTTCATGATATGCACGGGATTAAAGAAGTGCATTCCGATAACTTGCCCCGGGCGCTCTGTGACCGAACCAATCTCAGTAATCGACAAACCTGTGGTGTTAGTGGCTAAGATTGCCTCCGGCTTCATCAGCTCATCCGCCCGTGCGAAGAGTTGTTGCTTTAACTCCATCCGCTCTGGGATGGCTTCGATCAGCATGTCAGATATAGCCAGGGCTTTGTCCAAGTCCGTGGTGGTGGACAAGCGGGCAAGACCTGCTTCTCCTGCAGCCTCATCAACCTTACCTAGCTTGATGCCTTTTCGAATGTTACCTTCGATCCGAGCGCGCGCACTTTCTAACTGCTCTTCTTTGATGTCGAAAAGATGCGTCTCAAAGCCACCCATGGCGGCTACTTGGGCAATGCCTAAACCCATGGTCCCGGAACCAACGACCAAAATGCTCTTGATGTTTGCTGCCATGTCACTCATTTGAATTGTTCCTACTTCTTCGCCTTCTTGCGTTCCAAAAACCGCGTCATGCGACCTTTTTGATCTTCTGTGTCAAAGAGCATCCCTTGCCCTAAGCATTCCACCATCTGCGAACGACGATCTACCGTATTGACGGCGGCATTCAGCGCCACTTTCGCCACCCGCACAGCCATTTGGCCTTTCTTCAAGATGGTCTTCATCATGGCGCGGGCAGCTTCTATGACCTCGCCCTCTGGATGTATGTGGTTAATAAGACCAATCCTCAAGCACTCCTCAGCGTCAATGATCTTGCCGGTGAATATCAGCTCTCGCGCCATGCCTGGGCCGACTTGCCGGGTCAAACGGTGGGGAGCCCCAGCCCCTGGGATGATACCCAAATTCACTTCTGGCTGCCCCATTTGGGTAGACTCACTGCCCAAGCGGATATCCAAAGCCAAAGACAATTCGCAGCCACCGCCCAATGCGTAACCTTGAATCGCTCCGATTGTTGGCCAGGGGAAATCTTCGATCTTTTGAAACAAACCAGCATTGATGGCTGACAAGGCATCCGAAGTCTTACGCTCGACCAATTCTGAGATGTCGGCTCCAGCCACAAAGGCTTTTTCTCCGGCACCATAAAAAATGAGGCCACGAACGTCTTCATCTGTGGCTAATTCATCGATAGCAGCGCTCAAATCCTTGACCATCGCCAAGTTAATAGCATTCAAGACTTCCGGACGGTTGAAGATGACTTCTGCCCATCCGTCTTTCTTCGCAATTTTCAGGGTTTCATAATTCATGATGTCAAAACGACCTTTCCAAAGACGGCACGTTGCTCCAGAAGAGCGTGCCCCCGACTGACTTCAGACAGTGGCAGGACTTCCCCAACCACTGGTTTTAGCTTGCCTGAGCAAATGAGACCCCAAACGTCCCTCATGTCGCCCAAACCTCCCATGGTGGAACCAAGGACAGAGAGGCTCTTGAAGAAGATGAGCCTGAGGTCGGCTTCCAAAGCTGGCCCTGATGTTGCCCCGCAGGTGACAACCCGGCCTCCTTTAGCCAAGCTACGAATGCTACGTCCGATATTCTCCCCACCGACATGATCCACCACGATGTCAATACC
>WFTN01000484.1 GCA_015485455.1 Planctomycetota bacterium
AATGGAACGCCGCACCGCTTCTTGTCTCTTCTTGTCCTGAGAGAATCCGGGAGCTTCCAACAAGAAAGTACAAACAATGGCCGAGCCGCCCACACGATATCCCGGCGGAATACGTCCATCGGGACGTATCCGATAAACTCCTTCATAGGGCCATTCCCCAGCTTTGCCACGATTCTGTTTGAAGATCTTCTCTAAGCGTTTCTTCTCACCGGCCTGCCATTTGGGCACTTGATCGTCCCGGAGACGCCGCAAGGGTGGATCAGGCTCATACTTTTCCTGGCGACCTAAGAGCCAATCGATGGCGAAGGACACAGCTTCCTCTCGAGACTGCTCAGCTTTCTTTTCCTGGGCGAAAAGAGATGGTAGACAGACAAAGACGAGACTAACGACCAACCAAGAAAACTTCGACATGTCACAACTCCAAGCGAAAAAACGTCCAAGACGTCGTCGGCGGTTTCGAACTGTCAAAAGAGTAGACGGAGAAGGTAGCAGGGTCAATACGGCCTACCCCCAGATTTGCTGAGCCGGCCATGTGAATCACAAACGCAACAAACCAAGAAGAAATCAGCTCCCCCCAATTATCGCCAGAGAAACGGACAAAGAAGAGTCTTGTGCCGAAGTTCAGAGTCCCAAGGTCTAGCTATTTCAAGGATCGCCGCAGGTCTCTGGCAAACATCGTTCGTGTGATCTTGCCTAGACCAGAAGGATGTTCGCCGAAGGTGGTGATCTTGGTCGTGAGTTCTTGGCGGCGCTCTGAATCCATTGTGGTCGAGAAAGTCTCTGAGCCCCTCAAGTAATGATCTTTCAAGGAGCTGCAATAACCCTCATCCCGCCATTGCTCGACATCGAAGGTCGTAGTCCATTGAGGTTCTTCATTCATGGACTGAACAAAAGGAACTTTCAACAAGACAACGTGCAGGTAGTTGGTGACCGCATCAAGCTCCGCATCCAAGCCATTCCACGAGCGTTCCGCCCCAATGGATGCAATCGTTTCCCGAAGATATTCCAGGCTCTCCGTGGTTGTATAGAATCTCCCCAACATCGAGTATTTGGAGAGCAAGTTTCCCCCCAGTGTTCCATCCACTAAAGAGTCATAATTCTTATGGGACCACCTAACGCAGGCTTCCGCTGTATCGAACAATTCTTCTTCACTCTCTCGTACGAAATCTTCGATTACTTTGCGAAATGCCATCGGTGCTTGGTCGAGACGTTCTTGCAGAGAAGTGACAAGATCAAAGACAGTCAGCCCTCTTGATTTGGCATATTCGAAGAGCTCTTCATAGTTCCCCTCGTAGTGGAAGATCGTGAGGAGAAGATGGAAAATTCGGCATTGGATGTAGTCTTGATAAGACAGCGTCGGTGTTGCCACCACCATCTCTTCAATCTCAACCACAGGCTCGCCGGTATAGTTGCCGATATTGCGAGCCACCACCCGAAACCGTGTCTCGAAGCCATACTTCGCTCGTGTCTCTGGATTTGCCAGGGGCGCACCGTGGAGGAGCATGAGCTGATGTGCGGAGACCCTTTGAGAACCGGCGTCCAAGAATGACTTCACCGCTCCCATGAAGGAGTCCTTCGTCTCTCCAGGCAAGCAGAGAATGAGCTCGCCATAAGACTGCATGCCTTGGCTCTTCAGCTCGTCTTGGATCTCAATGTAATCACTGATCTTGATGTTATCCCGCTTAATGTTGGCCAACACCTCCGGGTTCATCGACTGGACGGCTGCGGTCATGGGCATAGCGCCGCGAACCGTCCGCATAACACGAATGATCCTCTCCGCGCTGTTCTTACCCGTCGTTGTGCGGATGTACTTGGGCCAGTTTTGCGTGTCTTGGAGAAAGCGGATGTAATCAGCGATTTCCTCATCCCGCTTGAACATACCGAAATTGTCATCAGCAGTGCACAGTGTCAGTTCTGGTTTGACCCGTTGGGCAATGTAGAGCAAATCTGCCTTCACATTGTCAACGGAATGAGCGTAAACTCGGCTATTCCCCGCAACACTGGAATTGCAAAACTGGCAGGTGAACGGGCAACCGCGAGTAATCTGAATCAATGGAAAGTAACCCGTCTCGAAGAATGGATCGAGAAGCCCAGCCAAATAAGGAGATGGTATTTCGTCCAGATCGGTGATTCTCTGAACAGCTTCCCCCTTCTTGAAATCACCTTGGCTATTGACAAGGACACAACCGGCTGGAGGCTCCTCAAGTACGCCATCGCGCTGGCCACCCACATCCGTAAATCGTTGGATCAAGGCACCAAAAGCCACTTCACCTTCGTACGTTGAACCCTCGACAAAAACATCAATCTCGGAGACATCCCGAACAAATTCTTCTTGTTCGTCAACGGTCAAAGGCCAATTCGGGCCCCCCAGAACCGTCATGGTTTGACTGTCCTTGGCCTTGGCATATTGTGCGAATTGCCTGGTCAACCGTTGGTTCCAAGCATAGTTCGACAACCCCAAGACATCCGGTGGGCTCAGATCCAATGCGGCCTTGAGATCTTGAGGTTCTTTGAAAATCGAGATTTCCAGAGGTTGGTCCGTTTTGACATGGGATCTTGCCCACATGGCCAGATTCGCTACTCCCAGAGGATAGACGTCTGAACTGTATGTCAGCAGGTTATGTCCCAAATCAGCCAAGTAAATGCGCATCAATGACTTCCAGAATGGCTCAAAGCATGGCTAATCACCCCAAGCAGCGACAGCCTCACCCAAGTATCGGTTTTCTCGACGGTTTAAGGTAAGCCATTGAGGACTTCTGTTCAAAAGTGAACGACAGAACCCCTCATGGGCATCATCACCGCCAATTGTGGCCTCTTTTTTGGGAAGAAACCAGGGGAATCAGGACAAATCCCCCGATGCCGGA
The DNA here is from genome assembly GCA_015485455.1 of Planctomycetota bacterium. GTDB lineage: Bacteria > Planctomycetota > DRQF01 > S139-23. The sequence goes on from WFTN01000484.1 coordinate 2,865, forward strand.
CCAACAACCCTTCATAGGCGTGGGCTCCAATGCTCCTCCCATCCTTGGAGCAGCTTGACGTAGTTGGCCCTGGTATAAGCTTCTGAGTCAGGACATCGGGTTCGACTCATCGCCCCATGCATCTCCATCAAGCTTGCGTATTCATTCGCTTCCAACCATTGCTCAAGATCATGGATGAGGGTGGACACATAGTCTGCACCATGCATCATCAAGGCCGAGACCATCTGCACAGACGCGGCACCAACTTGAACACTCTTGATAATATCCCGAGCATTTTGAACGCCCCCTGTCACGCAAAGGTGAGGGCTGTGTTCACCAAAGAGAATGCCCATCCAACGTAACCGGAGCCCAAGGATGTTACCCACCGAAGGCTCCAATCGTCGACTCATTTCAAGTTCAACGGGGTCGAGATCCGGTTCGAAGAATCGATTGAATAGGACCAGGCCCTCGGCCCCCACTTCCTTGAGGTGCTTAGCCAAATGTGGGAGAGAAGAGTAAAACGGAGACAGCTTCACGGCCAGTGGCAGATCCGTTTCGATCTTGACATTGCGTACCATAGCAACGACTTCTTGCTCTACCGACTCCGCTGCATCTTCGTGGTCAATGACGACTCGATAGACATTGAGCTCCAGGCCATCGGCGCCGGCCTCTTCGATCATCTCCGCATATTCGATCCAACCACCTGAAGTTGAACCATTGAGGGAGGCGATAATCTTAAGGTCTGTCTGATCTTTGAGCTTACGGATATGCTCCAGATACTCATGTGGACCGAGTGTATAGTCCCCCACGTCCGGAAGATAGTCGCTTGCTTCAGCGCTCGCCCCAGAAGAAAAGTCAAGGGCATCCCGCATCGACATTTCTTCGCTGACAACTTGTTCCTCAAACAAGGAAGGCATGACGATGGCGGAGGCGCCAGCATCCTCCAGTTTCTTCACGTTGTCGGCAAATAGGGACATAGGAGAAGCCCCGGGAATAATCGGGTTCTTCAACTTCAAGCCGAGCCATGTGGTACTCAAATCTACACTCATGATTTCGCTCCGTTATTCTCCGACCCCACGTTGTTCACCCGAACCTGGGCCAACTGTCGATAGATTTCCACTTTCTGTGCCGCCGCTGCAGCCGCTGAGTCCATCAACATCTTGAAACGCTCTGGATCAAGTTTCTCGGTAATTCTGAACCGCGCTTCGCCTTCCATATATTGCTTCACTGTCGCCGTTGGCGCCCCCACATCCATCTTCAAAGGTGGTTCACCCATGGCCGCTCGAGCAGGGTCATAGCGATAAAGCAACCACTGCCCGGACTTGGTGGCCAACTTTTGCTGTTCGGCTCCTCTCACCAGGTTGTAGCCATGAGCGATACAATGGGAATAAGCAATGATCAAAGATGGCCCCTTGTGGGCTTCTGCCTCCCGAAATGCCTTCAGGCATTGAGCGTCTTTGGCGCCCATGGCCACCTGGGCAACATAAACGTGGCCATAAGTCATTGCGATCATGCCCAGATCCTTCTTCGGCAAAGCACGTCCCGCCGCTGCGTACTTGGCTGCTGCTCCTATGGGCGTGGCTTTTGATTGTTGGCCACCAGTATTGGAATAGACTTCCGTGTCAAGCACAAGGATGTTGACGTCTTGATCGCTGGCCAAAACATGATCGAGACCACCATAGCCAATATCGTAAGCCCAGCCATCACCGCCGACGATCCACACACTCTTCTTGACCAAGTCGTCGACCACGGACATGAGGTGTTTGGAGGATTTGAAGTCCAGTTCTGAGAGCATCGATCTCAATTGAGCGATCCTTGCCCGCTGCTCTTGAATACCTTTTTCGTCGCTTTGGTCGGCATCAAGGATCTCTCGAACAAAACGATCACCCAATTGCCCGGAGAGGCGAGTGAGTAAGTCTTCAGCATAGGCTTTCCTCGACTCCGTGGCCAAGCTCATACCGAACCCGAACTCAGCATTGTTTTCGAATAGGGAATTCGACCAAGCAGGGCCCCGACCCTCCCCGTTCGCCGAGTAGGGCGTTGTCGGAAGGTTACCGCCATAAATTGAAGAGCAACCTGTAGCATTGGCAATGAGAC
>WFTN01000485.1 GCA_015485455.1 Planctomycetota bacterium
GGACGGGCGGGTGGTCAAGAATGCGATGGTCTGCATGCCATCTTCGTTCGGTTCTTTTGTATTTCATATCTGGGCCTTGCTTGAATGACATAATGCTGATCGACGGACGGTTATCCATCGTGCGAACTTCATTTGAAATTGTGGGTGAAAGTTATTTCTGGAGGGCGGGGTGTGTTCTCTTTAGGACTTCTGCAACAGGACTATTGCTGTTGGCTTCTTGCTATGGCGCCTCACGGAGGTTGCTCTTCTTAAGATGAACTTTTCGTGTTGAGTTTCGGTGATAGATGGCTCGGCTGACGAAGAAAAGTGAATTTTTTCAATTTTTCTTCATAGAAACACTCAAGGTCAGCCTTAATAGAGTGCGGGGTGGGCGATGGGTCCGCAACCCAGAAAAACGCGGTTAAGCTGTAACCGCCTGGGGAGAAGTTTTGCGCACAGCGAATATCTGGCTTTCGAATTCAGGACGAACTCGCGTGAGAACACCGAAGCGCCATCTTGAAAGGAATCTGCAGTAATGAGCATTTCAGTCCCAATCTTTTCCAAGCAATATATCGAGAACGCGTCATCGTTCTAAGAACGAGACGATCTCCCAAGTGTTTCCAGCGAACGGCAAGGCAAGTTGGAGATATTACACTGGCTTCAGGTCCTTTTCTGCAACAGCGCTCCAAGCTAACCGATCAGAGCAGGTCACCTCTCCAATTTTTTTTCTTGATCTAAGCCATCTAACAGTCCATAGAGATGACGGAGTTTGAGAGGTGGAAAAGCGAAACCACCAAATAAGATCAGTCAGAGGCTCTATCTCTTAGTTGCAAGTTAGAGGCAGTCTTGCAGCAACACGCCGCATTGTGCATGCCGTCTAAGATCGGCGTCCGTATTGTTTCGACGCCACTGTTTGCAACATCAGCGCAATTGCGGCACAAGCTGAATAGCGCAGACCTAAACGAGTCTTTTCATAAGCCGGTTGGCGATCACGCTGGTACAAGTCGTACGGTTGGGTTGTTGAGTCTGAGTCCTCGTAGGGTCGGGTCAGAGAAATAGTCTAGATGATTTTTGTCGTTCTGGCTTCGACTTTTGTCATCTATTTAGTGAACGCCGCGGTGTTCACGGAAGTGAATTTTGATGCGATTATTGAACTTAATGACTTTGATGCTTGCGTTGTCTGGCGGGAATCTTCTTTATGTTGGAGTCAATGGCGCTTTTGCCGATGCCACATGTCAAATTTTGGCACAATATACGGGGTCGCTCTCAAATAAACCTGTGTTCACAGGTCTAGCTTCGTGCACGGGTAATTGCCCAACTTCAGGAGACTGCATTATTAGCCCAACCGACCCACCAATGGGATATACAAGTGCGGACACGTGTGCATGCCCTTCAGGAGGAGGAACGGCCGGGTGCAACGGCAAGCTTGCCTCCAAGGTGATCGGTGGATTGGCAAAATTTATGCTCGTTTGTGCGGGTTCTTGTGCCGACGGAGAAGTATGCGACTGGATTGATACACCTACTCCAGAGCATCAATCGGGAACCTGGGCAAAGTGTAAGTGCCAGTAAGTTTGACTGAACAAAGCAGGCGATTTTGGACAGGAGTATGGCTATGATTGCCTGCTTTCGATTTGTCTTGAGCATTGCTCTTTTGACAGCAATAGCGCTCAAAATAAATGCGCATGATTTCGGTGCCGTTGACCTTGTACTCGTAGTAGCTGAAGGGATTCTTCTTATATTCTTGATCGTCAATCGTCGGTCGATGTTGCCATACGGAGCCTTGATGATTTATTCTGGCGGAATTGTTGTTTACCAGCAGTTCATTCGGGGTGATTTTTCAGGATGCGCCTGTGTCGGCGATGCCCCAGCTTGGGTCGCGCAGATCATAGCTGGGACGATTGGCCTGTGTTCGGCCGTGATTGTATGTGATCAAGTTGGGAAGCGAATAGTTGATGTTTAGGAATAACTCAAAGTCAATTTATGTGATTGTTTTCACCGTAGTGATTCTCTGTCTGTCCGTTGTGGTCAAGAGCGTCCTACAGGATGGGCATGAGCATGAGAAGCTCAAAGTGCCCGAATATGATGAGTCCAAGTCTGTTGAGCCAATAGGAACTCCCGCGTTCCTTCCGCAGCGGCACAAAAAATCAGAAATGCTCGATGGACCTCTTACTTCTCAGCGACTGAATTTGTTAGTTACATCTTCTTCAAGCGGTGAGCCGCTCAAAGGTGTCTTGGTTCTTGTTGTCTCCAGAGACGGGAAAAGTCTTGGTTCCCTTACTACTTCTGAATCTGGGTTGGTGACTCTACGTGACCGTGGGTATCCCAAGTTGATTGCCCACCTTTCACATCCAACTCATTTGCCAGTTTCCCTAGAAGTTGAAATGAATGGAGGAACCCCCGTTAAGACGGTGGCCGTAGCGTTGGTTCTTGGTGGTGTCATACGAGGTAGAATCGCTAAGTTCGACGGACAGTGCTTAGATGGGACGGTTGTAACGGCTTCTTTGATGAGCTTGGGCGTCAATGAAAAAGACCAGTGGACAAAGACGGTGCGTCGAATCGAGAGTATTCGAGCTACTCCCAACAAGGAGGGATACTTTGCCTTTGGAGGACTGCCTTTTGGCAGTACATTTTCGTTGTCTTTTGAGGTCCCCAAGACGCACTATGTCCTACCCGTTAGTAGATACCATGTCGTTCAACCAAATGATCCGCCAATCGAATTGATGATTGCTTCGTTGTACGCATTCAAGATCGAGTTGATTGATAGTGCAACGAGAAGAATTATCAACCTTCCGATCAACACTAAGATAACATTCCAAGATTCCTGGTTTCACAGTCGATTCGTGTGGCTAAATCCTACGCGCATCAACTCAAACACAGTGGATTTGTCAAGAATGGTCCAGTCGGGCTTCGAGCGTTCATGGCAGTACTTCGTCGACAAAACGGGTGGGCCACTTGAGTCCGTTAAGGTGACCGGCGCAGTCGAAATACGCGGTTATGAGCCTGCTTCCATTGAAATACTTATTTCGCCGCTTAGTCAGGTTCCATTTCTTTCTCAACAAATGGAATTGACTCGCAGACCAGAGGCCAAGTTGGTTCAGCTTCGACTACCAATTGGACACGCTTGGCCGGAACACGAAGATAGATGGATTCGAGTCCGTAGAATACGACAATACAACCAATCATTGGAGTATTACTCCATGCGCTTTCAGAGCGGGCTAAGTGAGCCGGTTCCTCTCACCAAGGGCGATTATCTTCTTGAGTATGGTCATTGGCAGCAATCAAAGCCATTTCATTTTGACGGGGAAGCCGATGTCCAACAGATTGAAGGGTTGAGCGTAGGTGTTGACATCTCAATTGAGCAGCCTGTCTTGAAGAACGAGACAAAAGCCCAATACTTCGTCATTAGAACGGTCAAATTGCTATCCGACCCAATCAACAAGCTTGGCCCTCTTGATGATTTGCCGGTGTGTGGAGCCTTTAAGCCAGTTGTTTTTCAGTCTCTTCCAATTGGAAGTTACCGGATGATGATAGAATTGCCTCAGTCCGAGAAGGAACAAGTTTATGAGTGGGAAATTACCAAAGAGGCGCTGAAGTCAAGGAAGTTTCGGGTCAATGAAAAACACCTGCAATAGGGGTGCTGGTATGTTCGCCGGATAAGCTCGGACAAGAAGGATTGGACGGCACACGTAATCCCTGAAACCTTGTGGGTGCCCAATTTCAGCCTGTGGCGTTGGGCGGTTGGGACTTGATGTCTACGGCCATATTACTCTCTAACGTTGCATTATCTCCCTGATTTCTCGTGAATAGTTCCCAATGATTTGTCGCCCGTGGCCATTTGCC
>WFTN01000486.1 GCA_015485455.1 Planctomycetota bacterium
ATGGTATTTCCATCCAGTCCTTCTGGACAGTGCCCTGGCTGCGCTTACACCCTCGCCTTGTCCCCCAACCTTCTCGAAGATCGAGAGTCCAACTTGACCCATTTCCCTGACGAGGAGCTTCGTGGCCCCTTATCGCCCTCGCAATGAATGCATCGACGGATTCCGTTCTTCGATTTGACATCCAATCAAGCCAAGTAGACAAATACGAGCGACCGCGACGAGTTCTACGCGGCTCCGAACAATACGACAGTGTGACCTCAATTCGAACCAATGAATCCTCGCCGGGCATTCGCAACTCTTCCGGAATCGGAACTTGAAAAACGTCACATTCTCCGGCCTGAATCTCAGCCAAGTTTGGCGTAATGAGCGTCACGCGGGAATCGGAATTCACTGTCGCACGCTCTTCATCGGCCACCCCATAACCGAGTCTGTGCAGCGCTTCTGCCCAATCATCATCTTCAAGCTCATTCATCCAGTCCGGATGCCTGGCTGACTGTATCAAGAGCGCTCGATAAAGGAGCGTGCTCGCTTCTGGGAATTTACTTTCGATCGCGCTAACGACCTTCGCAACCTTAGGCGCTGCGAAAGACGTACCAGCACGATCACGCGCAACGCCCGGACCACCGTCGAGGGTCGAGCGCACTAACTCCGGCAGGTAAGGAATGCCAATGTCCGGGGTCGCCAGAACTGGATTTTCATCTCCACTCACGAGGAAATCACCTCCGAATTCGACGACATCTGGCTTCAGCGAGTCAAAAATTCCTGGCCCGCTACGGCTGAATCCGGACGAATCAAGAGGACGATTTGAAAGCTGCTGCCAGTCGCCCTCTACTTCAACATCGTAGGAAAGCGAGCCAACAGTGACTGCTTGCAGACTCTGAGCTGGATTCGCCAATCTTCCGCCCACCTCGTGGCAATATTGTGGGTGTGTCGTGCCTTCCCTTAAACAATCAAGTATTCCGCGCTGGCTACCGCGACTATCGCAAGGTAGGTTCCCAGCACTCTGAATGAAAAGGACGTCGCGCTCGAATGCGAGACGATCGATCTCTGCTGCCCACGCTGACATGTGTACGTTACGATAGGGAATGGTCGAGTTAATAGAATGGCAGAATACTCGTGTAGCTCGTTCCTCTTCCTCAGCGCCAAACCTACTCACCACCTCACGCACAATTCCCTCAGGAATGAGATTCAAAGGAAGAGCATTCTCTTCATTCAAGACACGGGCGTTTTCGATCCAAACCGGAGAATCGAATTGTCCATCTGTTGGAATGCGGTCGCCAAAGATGATCGCGCCAGCAACTCTAGTTCCGTGGCCGCCAGAAGGCACCTCATCTCCGACAGCCAGATCGTCTCGATCTCGAAGAAAGCAATGAGATCGCTGACCAATCCTTGAGGGCTCCAGCAATCGGTGATTCTCTTGAATCCCACTATCAACGACACAAACTCGGGGAGATTCAGGGTCAGGGGAAACTACTTCCAGATCTTCGCGAAGCTGAATTGAAAGGTCCGCAGATTGTGAATCGACAAGCACATCTTCGGGCAGAGCAACCTCAAAAAGGTAAGGATAGTTCACGACTAGATCACGAAGACACTTCCAAGATGACCGGATTCTCAACGTAAATGAATCAGGAAGCAAATGGTCCCCGTCGAGAACTTCGTGAGTATCCTGAATAACTTCACCTTGATAGTGGTGAACCCAGTCATAAACCTTGTCACTTCGTTCGTCTCGAAGCTCATCCCAATCGCGATATCCACGATTTCGTATTTCTTCCCATTCTGCCACTTTCCGCTCATAAGTCGCTTCATGCCATCTGGGATTTCGTGCTGGTTTCTTTGGAACAACGACAGTTCCTAAGCAGGAGACTGCGGCATCAAAAACCAACTCCAGTTCATCGGGTGCGACACCCCATTGTTGCCACAAGTAGTCGGACAAGATACGGCGCAACCGATCACTCTGGTCTTCCTCTGAACTTATTTCAAAGACCTGCGCGACTGCACCCGAACCATGCCCCGCAACAGCGAATTCATCAGCTAATTGATGGATCAAATTCAAATCGACGTCCTCGGAGGCGACAATTACGAACCCACTCTCCTCCTCCGAGATTATTTCGAGACCGAACTTGCGTTGCAATACATCGAAGTTTATTGAGGGGTCAATTTGCAAGACCACAGGAATCCCAGCACCAAGTACGGGAAGTTGTTGCCTCGCACGTTCGGTTTGACGCGACTTCCAAGATGTAGAATATGCGGTAGCTGAATCTTTAAGGGAACGAGAATGCTGAGAGCGATGCTGTCGGTTCCTATCTGCCAATACCCTAGCTTGTTCATCGCCGCCACCTGTGAGTCTAGCACGCCCACTTTCGCGCCGGATGAGATTCAGATGTTCAAAATTGCCATTTGCCAAGTTTTAGTCGCCTTCGGGGCCAAGACCATATGCCTCCTTGGCAGAGCTCATTAAGTGTTCGAGAGCAACGATTCTGTCGCCTTCAAGAACCGCGGACTTGGATGCGTCTCGGGCTACTTTCACCACCGTTGCAGCGGATGCCCCATTCAGCATCTTCGCAACAGAATGGAATTCGATGCTTGGGTCCACCCGAAGCGCCGAAAGCGTGACCTTCAAGATCTCCTCGATCTGCGCCTGACTAGGAGGAGGAACGTAGAGGACCTCATCAAAACGTCTAAAAATGGCATTGTCAAGGGCGTCTTCAACATTTGTCGTTGCGACCAAAAACCCAGGCGCGTCATACTCTTCCATTAGCTGTAGAAGGGTATTCACAATCCTTGCAGCCTCTCCTACGTCTTTCGATCCAACGCGAGATCGAGCTATGAAATCGCATTCGTCCAGTAACATGACGCAAGGATTCGAAGCAGCCGCATCGAAAATTGATCTTAAGTTGCTCGCGGTCTCACCAAAATACGACGAAACTAACGCGTCGAATCGGACCTTCATGAGTGGTAATCCAGTGTTCCAGGCGAGACGCTTTGCTCCAAGTGACTTTCCGCAACCTGGAGGGCCATGGAGAAGGATCGTCTTGCGGGGCCTTAGACCATATGTGAGCAACCTGTCGCGTGCCGCGAATTCTTGTTCAATTCTCTTGAACCTTGCTTCAACAGCAACAGGGAGCACCATATGGTGCTCCAACGACTCTCTGGCAATCGGAGAAATTAGGAGTTCACGATGCCGACGACTTAACGGTTGGAGGGCAGGGGAACTTGCATTGTCTAGTCGTTGAGAGGGTTCTTTTTTCTTCGACTGAAGTATGGATTCAAGGTCATCGGCCAATTTGGAGTGGCCCGACTTCCTTTCACTGCTAATAACCATCGGCGCGAGACGTTCAAGATCACGCTGCGAGCCATTGGCTATCGCCTTCATTAGTCTACGAATGAGATCTGCTTTCATTCGAGCTCGCCTTTCCACCGCATAGTGATTCGTTTCCGGGAGTGTAGCTTTTTCGGGTGACGGCCCATAGAACAGAGTCGATTTGCAAGCCCGAACTCATAGTCACCAATGTGCCCGTGCACATTACCAGACTGAGTTTGTTTCTTCAAATACTCAGTCGATCGAAAAGCATCCATTCTGAAGTATCATATACTCCTTTCTCGGTGTCCACTAAACTGGGGGAGTGCACTGTCTTCTTGAAGAAGATGAGTGGAAGGGACTCGATTGCTACTTTAGGAAATCGCCAACTTTACGCGATGCGACAGGAATGGTCCCCAGTGTCGGCGGGTTTCTTGGAAGAAAATGCGACGGCGAACCTGGTCCCAAGAGTATTTGGAGAGGACTTGGAAAACTCGCGGAGATCACCGCCGTGACTCACATTTTTTTCGTCTGGTTAGCGGTGTTCAGCCCCGATCTTATGGGGCACGATGAGCTGCCCCCAGACCCTCGCGGTTTAAGAAGCATGGCTCGGATGCCGAGGACCAAGACAAATGGGGATCATACCTGGACGAGCCTTAAAGATCGTGGCGATAAACCGCCCGATCTCCCTTTTTCTTGGCTACTGACAATCGGTCTCTCTTGTCTCTGGGTTCATGAGAGATTGAGCATTTTGAACAGAACTTCCAGTTGTTGGCGGAGCAGATCATCTGGATCCAACTTCCGACGTGACACCTCGACAACCCCTTCAACAAGCTCGCGTGCACCAGCCAAGTCACCTTGCTGACTTAGAATGAATCCCAAATTGCACACCGAGCTAATCGTTGCTGGATGCTCTTCACCGAAAACGCGACGTCGAATCTTCAGAAGTTTTTCGCTAATCACTTGTGCGCCTCGTAAATCACCACCTCCCACGAGTGCACCCGCCAAGGCATTCATCGCGATTAAGCTATGGGGATGTTCAGGGCCCAAGACCCGGCGGTGAATATCGAAAGCACTTTGGTGGAGATCTCGAGCAGCAGTCCATTCCCTTCTTCGCTGTAAAGTTTGCCCGAGATTATCCATCGAAATCAGAGTATCTGGATGTTCATCGCCCAAGACACGACGACGAATTCTGAGCACTTTCTTCAAGAGTTCATGGGCACAGGTCAATTCGCCTTGCTCCATAAGCAATAAACCCATGTTGTTCATCCCGGTAAGGGTGATTGGATCTTCTTCGCCCAACATTCGATGGTGAACTTCAACCACTTGCTCTATAAGCTCAAGACTCTCTTCCAAGCGCCCTTTGTCGCGCAACATTTGCGCCAAGTTGCCCTTCGAGATCAGTGTGTCCGGATGTTCTTCTCCCAATAAGAGTCGGCGAATCTCGACGGCCCTATCCATGAGTTTGTGAGCATCGGCCAAATTGCCTTGGGCTTTCAGAATCAACGCTAGGTTATTCGTCGAAGTCAGAGTCGCTGGGTGCTCAATCCCGAAAACCCGTCGCCGAACGTCGAGAACGTACTCGTGAATCTCACGAGATCGATCCAATTCGCCTAGGGCATGCAACGCTTCACCCAAGTCATTCATCGCGAAGAGGGTGACAGGATGCTCTTTCCCCAATTCACGGTGTCCGACCGCAACCTGTTGCTCAAAGGCAGCGGTTGCCAACGAGTAGGCTCCAATATTGAAGCGCCCCTTTGCGATCCCGCCCAAAAAAGCAAGGTCTTCCTCCGTCAGCACTCCTTCCAATCTTCTTGCCAATTCGGCATCAAGATGGGTGCTCTCATCGCCATAGCGAGTATCACCCGCAGAGAATTCAATAGCTGACACGAAATGGTCACAGCCTTTCACAAAGTCATTCCGGGATGCTCTTTGAATCTCGCCCGACGACGATTGGACACCGAATTCGCGTACCAGACGATGCATGACCCAACGCTCGTTCCCGTCGATACCACCGACCATCTTGATGATGTTGTAGCGTCGGAGTCGATTGCGAGCAGCGCGGTCAACTCCCACTTCATTGGAAATCTCAACCCCGACTGACTCTGGCTCAAAACAAGCGGCTCGGCACCAAGCGTCTTGGCCTTCAGAATCCAAACGCTCCCAAATAGCCGTCAACGCCATCTCCGTAGTCTTCTGGTACCGAACCGACCTTGATGCTTCTCTTTCCGCCACTGCGATCTCAAAATCAAGCAGATACTGTTTCGCGGTCCCCTCTTCCACCAAGTAGCCGCCTGCAAGCTCAATCGCGAGCGCGTAACCGTCGAGGGCAGTTAGGAGTCCATCGACACCCGGTTCGATATTTCGGCCAGCGGATTCGATGAGGAGCCGCCGCGCGTCATCTTGGTCAAGTGCATCGAGTGCTACCTGGGCAAAGTCGCGGCCGCCAAGATTAGATTCTTGAGTAGTGATCAGCAGATTCACATGGGCCCCTTGGGGAAGAGGGCGTGGGCAGTTGGTGCTGGACCAATCCGTAACGTTGTCGAGCACGACAAGAACATCGGCCTTCATTCGGGAAATGCGGCGAATCGTTTCGTCAACACGATGAGACGGCGCCACTTCGCCCGCCAATTGACCGCCGACATTCTCCGCCGCCCATGCGTTATCCAGTGCTGTCTTCTGAGCATCAAGCCAGAAGATGCCGCCGGGGAACTCTCCGGCCTCGGCTAAGCAGTGAATCAATTCCGTTGCAAACGCCGTCTTCCCTATTCCGGCGAGTCCAGAAATAGACGCAGAAACTGGCCTCGCGCGATTCCCAAGCAGAACCTTGCTCACTCCTTCGATTTCTTTTCTTCGACCGACGAAACCAAACTGTCGCCTGGGAACGCCATAGAGATTTGTAGCCTGGCGCGGCGGATGTTTCAAAGACGAACCGGTCGCTTCGACAATGTGTGAAACAACAGCATCGAGTCCTCCAGAGCTCTCCGCACTCAGTCGCCCAGCAAGAATTGGTGAACGCTTGAGAAGTTCTTCGTGACTAAGGCCATGACGCACGGGAAGGATCCGTTTAATTCCAGATACGTCTTCCTTGGCAAGCAGTCCGTCCCACTCGAGATTCGTCCAGAACTTCTCTATGGAGTGAGGGCTCAGGACAATGACACCGAAACGCGAGCGGATGAGCCCGTCATCTATTTCTTGGCGCAACGAGTCGCCGAGTGTAATTTGACCATAATCGATCCAAACTCTCAGACCGCGTTGCTCGAGCGCGTCGAAAAGCGGAGTTACGAAGTCGCCCCGATCCTCGCTTGCATAGCTAATGAAAACATCGAACTCATAGTC
>WFTN01000487.1 GCA_015485455.1 Planctomycetota bacterium
ACATCACTCAAGACATCGGGACCACAGTTCGAAAAGCTGAAGAACTCAAAGTCGATCGCCAGGTGTTTGTGGTCGGTGACGAACAGATCTACCACTTCAAAGTTTTGTTCAGCATCTTAGAGAAACTGGGCTACGATTGGGCCAAATCCCTCTATCACTTGGCCTACGGTATGGTGAACCTTCCAGAAGGAAAAATGAAGTCAAGGGAAGGAAAAGTTGTCGACGCCGATGACTTGATGGAAGAGGTCGCCCAGTTGGCTGCGGCGCAGATCGCCGAACGTGGTGGCCAGTCCGACACGGACGCTTCCGAGCGCGCTCGAAAGATTGGCATGGCGGCCCTCAAATTCATGATCCTTTCAGTGGCGCCGAAAACAACGATGACCTATGACCCCAAGGCTTCCGTCCAATTCGACGGGGATACTGGTCCCTATGTCCTCTATGCTTTCGCCAGAATTCGGCGCATGATTGAAGATTCCAAGATGAATGAGAAGGATGTGACGTTTGAATCTTCTTCTCTGCTCGATCCCTCCGAGCGCAAGCTCGCACTCAAATTGCTGCAATTCCCCGGTGTCGTGGAAAGAGCGGCCAAAGACTACAATCCAAGCTTGATCGCGACCTTCTTATTGCAATTAGCTCATGCCTACCACTCCCACAACCGAGCTGTGAAAATCTTGAAGGCCGAAACGGAGACGCTTCGTCAAGCACGTTTAGCTCTCTCGCTTGCCACTGCCCATACTCTCAAACGTGGCTTAGGACTCTTGGGAATCGATACAGTGGATCGCATGTAGCATTTCGGGTCTTCAGCACCCAGTTTCCTCATGCCATGCAATTGACGGGTCATTATTCAGATAAAAAAGAATCTGAGCAAATTCTTGTCAATAATTGACTTAGGGATGGTCAATTATGTCCTATGTGAAAACGCGGTTCCAATTGTCCTATTCGTTGCGGACATTGGGCCTGCCGTTTTGTAAGACAGAACATAGATTCAATAGTCTGAGCTGGATGTTAGAGTTGTGCTACTGAGGTGCAGGACAGATCTCAGTCAATTTGCCAGTCCATCCACAACCAGATAACGACCGCATCATGAGCGCCGGGCCGAATTGTTTTCGGCCCACCCGCGAGACGATTTGAACTTCCAACAGGTTCCGGTCGTCTCGCGTTTTTTTGCCTCCAAATGGCACATCATTGCCCCACTCAGGCCACCTTCTGGGCCAGGATGGCAAGGCTGCCGATGTTCTCACGAAAGTCTTGTATAGCTTTCCGCTCTTCTTGCGGTGCATCGGAGTCCACGGGACGAGGATCCAAACACCGCATTGTTTCCAAGATCTTAAAACCAGCCTTCTCCAAAGCAGCGCACCAATCCGCTTCGCTCATGAGAGCCATGGGGACATGCATTTTCTCTGGCCAATTATGACAGTGAGGATTCTCTGTGAAGAAGTCTGTGCAAAATGTGAGAGTGCCGTCAACTTTGATAACCCGGGCGATGTCAGCCAAAGCAACGGCTATGTCAGGGGCGTAGTAGAGCGCCTCCATGCTAAAGGCATGATCAACATGGTCGTCAGGAAAAGGAAGATGTTCGAATGCACCTTCGACAAATTCGATGCCCTTGGTTTCACCGACAGACCTGGCCGCGAGCTCAATCATCTTGGGTGCGATGTCTACACCTATGGCCTTGCCATCTTCACCAACACATTGGCGCATCCAACGGGTAGCCCAACCGTTGCCGCAGCCAAGATCCAAAACACAATCACCAGGCATAATGGGGATATTCTCAAGGGCTTGTTCAGCCCGAGGAAAATGGCCTTCTTCCATACCCTCGCCTCGGCCCTTCTTGGCCCAATCATCAAAGAGATCACGTGTAGGATTTTTCATTCTTTGTCCTTCAAGGAAGACTCATTTTCTCGAATCAGTCGCCAGCATAGATTCACCGTGGTGGTTTGCGCTACTCTAGACAAGGCTGACTGAAGCATCAGTTGCGCTTCGGTCCCATCGGCACTTGAGGCCGTGGATTCTGCACTCCCGCTTTCAATTGGGCCATCAAATAGGCAACACCCGCTTCTAAGATCGGATTCTTGCCAGCGATCAATTCCCCAGGATTATCAAACACCTGTTGGTCTGGCGCAACACCTTCTCCTTCGACAGACCATTTACCCTCCGTATCCACAAAAGCAAAGGAAGGCACACGAATGCGTCCCCCATCCACAAGCCCAGGTTCAAACGAGATTCCCACCAAACCACCCCATGTTTTGGCCCCGATGAGGATCCCGCCCTCGAGTTTACGATAATAATAAGGGAAGGCGTCTCCCCCGGAGGAGGAATAACCATTGATGAGCATAACCGTCGGCCCATTGAATGCCCGTGTCGGAGTGGGATAGAGCTCAGCATTGCGAGTTGACCAGTAATTCAATGGTTTCGCAACCAAGTCCTGGGCCATACGATCTGGAATGAACCCACCACCGTTGTAGCGATCATCAATGATGAATGCGTCTTTGCTCCGCGCCAAAGCAAACATGCCCTCGTAGAAGCGACGATGTCCTTCCACGGCCGTGTTGGGCACGTGGATATAGCCGATCCGTCCGCCAGACATCTCGTCCACCAAGCGGGTATTGTTGGCAACCCAATCTAAGTAGCGTAGGCGCACTTCATTCTTAATCGGGCGAACATATTCATCATGAGCTCCTTCTCCCGAAGCCGTCTTGGCCAATGTAATCTTCGTGCGTTGTCCCACCTTTCCGTCTAAGTAGCGATAAAGATTATCAGAAGCAGTCACCTGGGCATCATCAATCGCTAAGAGGTACTCTCCCACGGATGCTTTCACCCCCAACTCAGAAATGGGGTTGCGCCCGGCAGAAGTCCAATTCTCCGAAGCGAAAATCTTGGTGATTCGATAACGCCCACCCTCAACTTCAAATTCACAACCCAGGCATCCGGCTTGGGAACGTTCTACCGCTGGCAACTCTCCACTTTGAACGTAGGCATGCCCGACGTTCAATTCGCCCACAAGTTCTCCAAGAAGGTAGTCGAGGTCACTTCTGTGAGACAAATGAGGCAAGAGCGGTTCGTATTTCTTCCGCATGGCCAACCAATCAACGCCGTGCATTTGAGGATCGTAGAACCAATCTCTGGTGATACGCCAAGCATCCAAGAACATCTGCTGCCATTCTTGCACCGGATTCACTTTGACCCGAAGGCCTGCCAGGGAGAGGGAGTTCTTGCCCACCTTGCGACCGGGAACGACACTGTCGACGGACAGGTTTCCACCATAGCGATAGGCCAACTTCTTACCGTCAGCACTCAGGGCATAACCCCGAACACCCTTTAAAATAATCTCCGGTTTCTGAGACTTGTAATGGAAGCGTTTGAGGCCATCTCCATCAGAATAGAGCAACCCGTCCTTGAGGGCTGTAAGACCGAAGAATCGCCCGGCTGACATGGGGAGTACCACAATGCGTTGGGCGATTCCTGAAAAATCGATCCTCATGACCTCCTTGTCATTTGCCTTCTGGGAATCTTCACTCTCGGATTCCTCAACGGCCGCCATTCCAGGAATTGCCTCCTCATCGGCAGAGTAAGGCAATGGAGACACCCCGTCTTGCTGTAAAACTAAGGCATAAATACGACTATCAAAATTGCGATCGCTGTAGTCGAAATCACGAGAAGAAACAAAATAGAGGTACTGACCATCGGGCCCAAATGCTGGCGATGAATCCGAAAATTTCGTACTTGTAACACGCTGAGGGTGACTGTCCGTCAAGTTGACGACCCAAACAGAGCTCAGGCCATTGCGGTCATTCTTCACATAGGTCAAATGACTTGAATCGTGAGACCAGGCCACTTGGCGAATACCTCGTTCTTGTCCGACGTCCAGGGTTTTCACCTTCCCAGAAGAGAGTTCGATCATACGCAGAGTCGCTGACTTGTCTGTGTATGCGATCAATCGGCCGTCAGGAGAGAACACATAGTCAAGAATCCACGCCGGACTTCTCTTTGTGAGCTGGCGCTCCTCCTTCTTGGCACGGTCGTAAAGAAAGAGTTCATAGTTATCGCCAGCTTCTGCCACATAGGCCAGATAAGCCCCATCTGGAGACCAGCTGGGATCCCGCTCGCGACGGTTCTTCGCCAACCGGAGCGGACGGACTTCACCTTTTTTTGCCGGTGCAGTAAAAAGGTCTCCTCGAAACTCAACAACCACGCTTTTGCCCTTCGGCGAAAGATCAAAGCTGCCAAAACGTTTAGCTCCATTTTTCCAAATAGATCGTGTCCAGGG
>WFTN01000488.1 GCA_015485455.1 Planctomycetota bacterium
ACTTGGATTGAACTGGGCACGGCTCTCGGATCGAATGCAGACCATCTAACTCGCTTCGCCACATTCCCGGATTCCACGTTTGAATTCGTCTCAGAGAGGTTCGTGTCTCGATCAAGACCGTAGATTTCATGTGGGTCAATTGTCTCAATGTGCTCGAAGCCATCGTAGATAAGTTGCTCTTCAGCGAAACGACAAACCGGATCGAACGAGCAAATCCATTCAGCTTTCGGGGGCGTTCCTGATTGCGCGAAGAGCCTTGCACCTTTTTCCGTAGAAGCGAGGTGGGCGACCATACCTCGCTCATGAGGAAGAAGCGATGATGGAGACCCCACTGCAAGTTTCAATGTCTTCTTGTACCATTCGTCCACATCATCTGCCCGCGCCGCCCAACACTCAAGTGACTCCCAAAGGTGGCGAAAGTCATCGGATAGTGAAAAGGGAATCTCCGTAACGCCTCGTTGTTTCCATTTGCTTTCTACGTGGCTGTCAGATTCAGGGCAGAACACAAACACACGGCCTGAGTGTTCACGATTCTTGAGGGCCTCGAGCAGATACCTCACTGGTGGGTCATCGGCTTCATAACCAATAAAGACCACAATGTGCCGATCCAGAACATCCTTGAGAAATTTCGTCGCCCAACCGTCGGACAAGTACGCTCTGCCGAAAGTAGAGCTAGACAAAACAAAACTCTCTTGAGCGCCTTTTGCATCAGAGTTCAGACGACCATGAAGATAGACAATGCCATCCAACCAGTTTTCTTCAAGCGGGTTCGGTAGCGACGGAGGTTCTGAATATTTAGTGCATCCTGCACACTCAAATAGGTGATCGAAATTCGTTGTAATTAACTGGGTCTTCCCGAGCTTGTTTCTTGCCAGTCGTAGCAAAATATCATGAGCCTTCAGATCGACGTCCGATTCAACCGTCAGGCAGCGAGATACGGCATTCCCAATGTCTTGAGTGGAAAACTCTCGCTCAAATAAGCTAAACACCTGATCCGCCGAAATTACGCCCTGTACTCCGACTTCCTTCTCCACTCTTGGAATCTCTTCAATAAGGCGTCTTGCTGGTGAGTCGATTCGATCGCCAAGTTGCTCTGCCACGTTCTTGGCAAGTTGCAAGAAATCAGGCAACCCAGCAAATGCTCTCGAAACGCCAGCGCCACAAATAAGAGCGACTTCACCGCGATCGCGAGCGACTAATAATTCGTCCGGTATCGATGGACCATCTTGAAGAAAACGCATTGTGCCTGCCCCCATATCAGCAGGCTAACCCTACCACGCGCCCCTCACAAAAGAAGGCATCAGTTTGTTCTGAGTAGCCCGACCTTAGAAACTTTCGCCACGTGTCGCCGTCTATGCATCGATGTGTGACGTTGAGCATATCGTTCTCGAGTCATGAATTGACCTAACTGTAAGTCAAGACAAAATCAATCCTGACGCAGAACGCCTTAACTATTGGATTACGTACAGCGAGATGCCACAAAGACGTTTTTCCAGTGGCGATGTGATGGACAGTTCAAATGAAGTCCGTCCGTCAATGCGCCTTCCTTGTGTTCATTGGCTCCAAACCTGCTATGCCCGAAACTCACAAATGGACAGCGGCGCTCGTATCAAGTGTCGATTTGCTGGAGCCCCAGAATGGCTTTGGCGAACCTAATCGCATTCTGAATGCGCGAGCCTATCGTTGATCTTGCAAGAGAGTCTGGTCAAACTGTTCGCAGCCGTCATCGGCAAAAGTGTTAACCACCTTGCAAATAGAGCCATCCCGCACAGAGAGCGCGAAGAGTGTTTCGCTTGGGGTCCAAGAGAAACACGGGGGTATCTCGCTTGATCCCCGAGGTGGTCAATTCGAACAGAGAGTCATGGGGTTTTGGGGGCTGTCACATCCCGCGATGTTGTCGATGGTTATGGCGGGGGTGAAAAAGGAAAAGCCCGTGGGGTTAACCACGGGCTTTGTTCAGTTGGGGTCGTTTGACCACCTTAGCTCCCCGAGTTGGACGCTGTTCACAACCGTTTTTGAGACTTTGAAATAGAGAACGATATGGTCGTCGATATCGAATTGAGCTTGCCCCTGCGCCCATGGACCTTGATTACGGGACCCCGTCACTTTTTCAATCTTAGGTCTTCTTTGCCATCAAACTCTAACTCATCAGAAACCTTCAAAAATCGCGAGCCTGATTTGCGCCAAACAAGATTAGGTCTCGGGATGCACAACTCTCCATGCCTTCATTATTGAATAGAAACCTGTATGGCATTGCTCAGTGCAATGCTTGCACTATTCGCCCCTCCGGTCAGCATCAAACATTGCAAGGTCGCCAAGATTCCTGGAGGAAGACTCGGTATGTGGACACCAAAGACACTCTCACCAATCGGCCCAGTATTGAAGAAAGGATTCACACCCACCGGCAAATTCCCGTCGGCCAAGACGACTATGCCTGTGGGGATCCCTGAAACTGGATCCACCGAGTTGCCAATGTCTATGGTTCCGATAGCTGGATAATTTGCAATGGCTGGATTCAAAACCCCCGCAAGAAGAAGAATCGGCATTTGCGGCACGCCGGAGAATTCCATGAGCATGACTTCATTTGGTTTGACAGTCGAAAAATACGGCCCACCTAACATGGCACTTAGGAGTTCCAAATTAGGATTGGTTGGCTCGCCAATCCGAAATGTCGCCAAGCCTATCTGAGGGTCTTGGCCAACTGGTGTTACTTGATCATAGACGGCCACATCATCAATGAGAATCGAATGATTGTTATGGATCGATGACGTAAACCCTTGATCTGTAGGAGCTCGAAAAATCAATCGGATGGACCTCCCTGCAAACATACCCAAATCTACATCTTGGCGCATCCAAGCCGTCGAAGAGAGACTTCCGATCGGGCCGAACACATCCAAAGTCAAGAGTCCAGTTTGGGTGTCCAAGACATCAACACTCAAGGTATTCACCCCTGCGCCATAAGAAAAACTTGACAACCAAAAACGCAACTTTGGATTCGAAAGATTGGCAAGATCGAGGCATGGTGAATAGAAAACAACGGAGGCGTGGTCCGAATAAAAGTCCTTGGTCTGTGCCCATCCACCACCAGCCCCTACCGTGTGGTCAGAGAAAGAGCTGAGCTCTTCAAAGTAATACCAATCCGAACCGTGTCCTACTGAATCGGTGCTGACTTGTTCCCATCCAGGCGGTGAAACCGTGATGCTGACTGGGTGCAGCTCATTAAACGTTTCAACCCACGGAAAATTCGAAACCCTCCCCACTCCGCCACTGTTGACGGTCACACTTAGTACATCATTTGCCGCGTACTGGTCGACGCTGAAGTTATGAGAAAATATGATCGTGTGCTCTCCAAGACCGGCAAGATCCGCTGTCACTCCAAACGTGTGCGAAAAGGTCGCTTTCGGTGGAATTGCGTTCGTGACAAAGATAAACTCCGTCACACTTGGTTGGCCATCAACTTGGAACGACACAGGTATTACTTCGCCAACAAGAATCGCAGCTGAACCCAAGTTTTGGAACTCGACACTGAGCTGCTGATTACTCGAAAGTGAACTGCAAGACAATGGATTTGGAATCGGCGCATTCAGCGCTTTTGTAACGACATCAGTCACGTAGGGACCATGGAGAGAATAATGCACATTCAGGGCCGGCGCCCCTGTGTTGCCATTGGCGAAATATCGACCCTGAGGAGAAAACACCCCCGTATTCATGAATAAGTCAGAGTTACTGGTGGATGTCGACGCGAACCCGCGCAAATCAGCACCAGCATCTGCGTTGACCACATAGAATCCCCGTGACTCTCCTCCCACGATCAAGATATCGAGGGACAGATTCAATGGTGTCCAAGAACCAAGTCCGGCAGGCACCACGTCAACAACCGACGCAAGGAGATCCCATTCATTGGGATCAAAAAGAGAGTTGGCGGTGTAAGGGCCTCCGTTTTTTGTCACCCATACTTCAAAGCTCCTTGGCAAGCCTAAAATCGTTACGAACTCAACATCGAAGGAATCGACGACCATGGTGTTGTTTGCGGCTAGGTCGAAAAAATAACCGCTGCTTGGTGGCGTGTAGGATGGATTCGAGAATCCTGTACTTAGGGTCTGCGAGAACGAGTGCATATGAAGATCAAACACAAGGAACAAGATAACCAAGGCTGTTCGACAAGACCTCACGTTGTCGTTCATTACTCTATCTCCAAAAGCACCGCGTTCGTTAGTGAAATGCCCGATGTGGAGTTGTACATCGCACCTTGGAAGGTCGTGAGCAACCCAATTGGCAGCAATGGAGTGGTTGTGATCAATCCACTGACTCCGGTCACATCAGTTATGAACAAGGGGTTCAATCCTGTCGGTGAATTGCCATCAAAAAGAACACTGATGCCGGTTGGGATACCAGTCATTGGGTTAACATTCCCGCCCACGTCCATTTGTCCGATATTTGGAAAGGTTGCCGATGCCACGCCATAATTCCCAAAGAACAAGATGACCGGCTGATTGCTTTCACCTTCAAGGCGAATCTCCAAGGTTTCGCCAATGATTGACGATGCAAAATATGGGCCTGGCTCGAGAAAAGAAACCAACTCATTTCCAATATTCCGGCAAGAATTGATATCCAAGACTGCAAGTCCTGGTTGTGGTGCCTGCCCCGCACCGATCAGATGATCGACCAAACGGAGATCGTCACAAATTAAGTAGTGCGCGTCCTGGACATTCGAAGTAACACCACGAAAGCGGAGCATGATTTTCTGCATGACAAAGGGATTGAGATCTATGAACTGTCGGTTCCAAGCTGGCGAGGTCGTAGACAGAGCTCCTTGTGGGCCATAGACATCAAGCAGGGTGTTGCCCGAAGGCCAGTCAATCACGTCGACGCTTAAGGTGCTATCTTGTTGCCCCGACAAATTGACACTATTTAGCCAAAAATCGAACCGTGCATTCGACATACCGTTCAGATCGAAGATGGGACTCAACATGCTTATGGTGATTCCTGTCGCAACACTGTTGAGTCCACCAAGGAACGCAAAATTACCACCACGTGCACCGCCAAAAGTATGGTCACCGACGTCAAAGTAGACCGGGCCATTGGCCTCATTCAAGAAAAGCCAATCTCCGTATGAAAAAGGAGCAGCATTGTCATTTGCTTCTTGTGACCAGCCAATTGGAGCATTGGAACCCGGGCCAACTGCGTCAAAGTCTTCGGTGTAGGGAAATTGTGCAACGAATGCGCTTTGGGTTCCGCGAAAAATCCGTTCCCGAGTATCGTTTAGCGGCTGAAGATCTCCTACCATCGCAACAACAATCTCTAGACGCTGATGCCCTTGTTGAGCCAAGTCCACTGTGGATGTAAAAGTGTAAGAAGCTGTCTCTCCTGTCTGAAGAGCATTCGATATGGCAAACGACTCAGTAGTTTGAACAACGCCGTCTAAGACAATGGACAGTGGAAGAATCGTTCCCGCAGCAAGTGTGTTCGACCCCAAATTACTGATCCGTACTTTCACTGTCTCTGCCGCGGAAAGAGGGACATATGGATTCTGCTTCGGGGGTTGACTCGGACTGATGATCTTGATGACCGCCACATCATCCAACTTGGCGTTGGCTTCCGTGAACATCCCGCCTTGAATCTCTTGCTCATTGAGAACTCTTTGCCAAATCCGAAATTCATCAATTAGACCTTGCCAAGGTGCGGTCCCATCGCCGCCGATAAGAAAGCCCGCAATGCCTTGCAATCTGACTCGTCCGATTTGAGCGACCGTGCCTTGAGAAACGCCATCGACAAAGGACGTCAGTGTCATATTTACGGAATCATGAACGATCGCTAAGTGCTGCCATGTCGAAATGGCACCGATTTGATTTGCCAAGATCGACTCTCGATTTGTAGCCTCAAGAATCATGCGATCAAACACTCCATTACCCAGATCAACTATCCAAGGCGACAGGATTGAATCTTTCCCAAAAAGAACTGAACCATGGTAGCCAGTCCTCTTCAACCAGACCTCAATCGTCCAATCACCATTGTAATTGATGCCAGCAGTTGTCGAACAAGTTGGTATGGGCCCGGTGGATGTGGTCGCATCCAAGCAAGATGCACCGAGTTTCGGATCCACGGAATCCCAAGATACGAGAGCATTCATCAAGGGTGCAGTCCCCGAAATCCCCGGAATAGCGAAGTCGGTCGTCGACACTCCAGCGCCCTCATTAAAACGCAAGTAAAGCAGCTCTGGCCGTTGAGCTAAGAGGGGAACACTAATACCCGCGATCAAGACACCGAATAGACAATAGTAAGCGATCAACATCGCCCTGCGAAGTAGTTTTTCTCTTTCCACGATTCCGCCTCAATGTTTGAGTATTGGGGATAACATCATTCTTGATACAAGCGTCGTTTCGTCATGGCCGACGATAAGGCCTTCTCATCCTCCATGCGTGGAGTAACCTACTGTTGTCCGCCGTTGCACGGTTCATGAGCACATTGTATCCTCGACCTGCACGCAAGCGCTCCTGCGGGAGCGGGGTAGCTTCTGGCAATGCCCCGGCTGGGAATCTGCCATTGTGGGTAACGCCTGAATTGACATTAGTAAATTGGTTATTGTTTTTGTCGATAGTCCTGATGAATGGCAGTGCCGGGGCATAATATTTATGGTCACCTGTGTAGTCACCCCAAACGACAGTAGGGTCGTTTTCCGGTGCATCGCCAATAAATAATTGATCTTCATAGTCTGAATAGAATAGGACTGCCCCCGGAGTGTTTGTGGGAGGAAGATAATTCTGGTTAGCAGTGCCACTATCAACTTTCATGGTCATTCCAGATTCGAAGAACATCGAAGATTGAAGAAAGTAGGTCGCTATTTTGCAATCAGTTGGAAATGGCCATCCAATAGTAGAAACCGCATAGGAAACAAGCCCAGTATTGCCCATCGGGAGAGAAATTGGGTTCGAGGCTGAATCCAAGGGAACAGCATTGACATAAGCGTAAACGTCACTGGTGGAAACAAAGCCCGATGTCCAGTATGCTTCCGCGTCATCTCCAACAGACGAGGGCATGGCTATATATTCAATTGCTTCATCTGGCCTTAGGCGATAGTGCTCCAACTGAACCGCCGGCATAGGAGTCGATGTACTTGCTTCGTCAACCCAATACCCCCCCGTTGCGCCCGGTAGGTCAATGTACTTCAAGATTACGTCAGCTTCCTGCCCCGCGTTGGATGTCATCGTATTCGCAAACGTCATGACGAGATTGGTCCAATCAAGTTGATGGGCACTTCTTTGAAGGAAACGGATTCGGTCGCCATCAACAAATGGACTTGGTGCACCATCTGATGCAGCCAACCAATGATGTGGTACATTCACATCTCGTAGACCTTGAAACAAGTCTGCCAATGATGTCAAGCGCCTCACAGATATGCTTGAATTGACTGGAAGATCCAACGCTTGCTCCATATAGGAAGGATCTCGTTCGAACATCGAAATGCTAGTGGGACTTGCCGAGTCTACGAACCACCAGTGCCCTTCCATCCCATGGTCTTCAGGACTGGGCAAGGTGGTCCCTTGTGGAACTGGTAGAACGGCCCGACCTGATCTCCTCGAGGAAAAAGCATAGTCATCTTGGACGATAGCATAGTACTCGTGGTTCCCAGTGTGTGCTAGGTCAATTGATGGGTTTGGCAAAACGATAGAACCAAACGGACTTGTGCTACCTGAGTTCGTCGACCAAGTAGTAACTGCCATTGGGTAACTACCAGTTTGGGTTGGAGCAGAATTCAAGAGTACTCTTCGTTCATCTGGATTGTGAAACGGCGAACAAATAAAATTGGAGACTGCCAAAGAACCACCTTGGTTTCGCCGGATCAGTCCTTTTTCAATACCTACCGGCGCCGTTGTAACTGAGTGAAATTTCCCAGAATTTAGGACCAAAGCAATGCGGATGTACTTTTCGGTATTTGCGGAATCTACCTTGCGAAGAAACGAAACCGTAAATTCGTTTGTCGGTTGCCCTTGCGCTGGTGGGAGGACCTGAATTCCCGGGATCACTTTCCATTCAGGATAAACCTGAAAAGCGTCTCCCTCGTCTGAGAATAACCAATCGCAAGCTTGAACCACATAGCTGTTCCCCAGTTTCCCATTGAATTTGGCCGTGATTTCCCAGTAATCATAGGGCGCCGCGATTGATTTCAGCTCTTTGGTCAACGATGTGAACTTAAAGGTCTTCGATGGGTCGGTAACTTCATTGACGCCACTGTGAACCCCGGCTAACCCAGCGTGAGCATACTCGTTTCCATCCAGTTGACCATCGCCGTCAATATCCGCCATGGGTGATCCAGGGATTTGCGGCGGCTCATTCGCATCGTCCAAGCCATCTCGATCCATATCAACAATACCGCGTAGATGTTCGTCAAAAAAGCACGCATATTCACCACGGTCTTTTTTGTCCATATCGCGGTATCCATGTTTCTCGCCTCCTCTCGCTATCAATCGGTCAAACGGTGCCGCCGGGAAAATGTTGTCGTGGATTTGCTTGTAACGAGTAGGTTGATACGGCGAGACAACGGAATCACAGTCTCCGTACATGTAGAGAATAGGTGGATCATTCTGCGGAAAATTTGCTCCTATTTTGTCCGCAATTTGAAATCCCACAAATAGGTCAGCCCAAGCAGAGGGGAGATAGCCATAGAGGGGGCTGATTGAGTCTTCGTTGTTTCTAGCAGTCGCCTCATCGTCGCCGAAGACTGGTGTCTGGAATGAAAGCAAAGAACTAAAGGCACTAGAATTCACCTGTCTTTCCAATCCTTGATTGACTGTGACACCCGCTCTCAACTCTAAGTAGATTTCCGGAAAGAATCGGGCATCGGCATCGCCATTAATCCACTTTGTCAAAAGACTTGAAGTACTGCTGGGGAAGACAATCTGTTTGTTGACGTCAAGGTGCGTCGGCAATCCCAGGACCGAAGGGGTCGGGTAGCCGAGGCAGGTCAAATCAGCGTGGACATAGAGCGCTGCATTTCGACGTACATAGCTAGTGTCGCCAAGAACACGCCAATTGTAGACATCAACCCCCGGAGATTCGACCGTGGCAGCTCCGATCGCTGTATCAACAGGCGTCAACCCAGACAGGCCCGGTACTGGCAGCAGAGCCGTTTTCCTGTCCTCATTCTTGGTGAGTGCGACATCAAGCGCCAAATAGGCCGCCGAACTTGCGCCAATAGCACCCCACGACATGGGTAAATGAGGGTCACTTATCGGAAACTGATTGCCAGTCCAACCGCTGGGTGCTGCCAAGCCAGCAGTGTTGTTCACACACCATTTCTTGATCTCCAAAACAGACTCCTCCACAAATTCCCGTATCTCTGCAGAGATATATCCTGGGTGGGATGAAGAGAAACCGGCCTGGTTACACAGGGGGACCCCATTCGTATTATGGTCGTCCGGCACTACGAGAGCCGTCGGAGGGTGAGTCACGATGAAAACCGTATATCCCTTCCTTAGGTATCTTTGAAACAAGTTGAGAACGGCGCCACCAGACCAATAGCTATCGTGATGGGAAACAAAGCCGGCACTATCCATCCAAATCAGACCATAACCATTCGGCTCTGGTGACTTTGGGACAAGGACAACGATGCCGTTGTTTTCGTCATCAACGCCACTCCAATAATGCAGCGCAGGTGTCGATCTCGTTCGCGGGATCACATATCGATCGAACATCGCATGAGATTCTGTTTGCCCAAACAAGAAAGTCCCAAAGCTAAGCAGAAAACAGAGTCCAGCAATTAGATTTATTCGTGACATTATCGTCCCTCTCAATTCTTCCTTGATTCCTGAAATCATTGATGGAGAACTCAATGATGAAGTGAGCGTAAACGTTACTCTGGAATGTGTCAAATACCAAACGAAAATTCTCTTCCTAAGTCGACATCACCTCTTCGAGACACTAGCCAAAATTGCCCGACCTGCTGGTTATACGATGATAGCAATTCTCAAGGTCAAGGGTGCCGTTAACTCATTGCTTCGGAAAGCCAAATCCCATTGAGGATAGCCATGCTGTTCAATCACTTGGCATTCTTCACCTTTTCTTCTTTCACCTTTGGGATCATGGTAAATGCCTGGTTAACCCATCTGGGTTTTGAGGTACGACCTTCAACAAGATGGAGGCTCAGACTTTTCCCTAAAGGAGCTGCCTCAATGAATTAAATCGAAACTCAGATGCGTGACGTGCTGGCTCAGCGTGATCACGAAAACAAAGAGTCTCTGCGTGCGCTGGCACAGCGGACAGGTGTTCACTATTCCAAAGTCATTTACTGGAATACGCGGTTTGAACGAAGAGCAGGCGGCCGCAAAGCGGCTGCTTCATTTGTTCCAGCGCAAGTCGTTCCTGATGCCACTTCGAAAGGTATGTCTTCTTCCTCTTTCGAAGTTGTCATCGATCAGGAACACCGGGTGGTCGTCCCAACAGGCTTCCATGCAACCGAGCTTTCCCGCCTGATAGGAGTTCTTCGCTCATGCTAAGCTTGCCACCATCGGTGAAGATCTACGTCGCTCAAGAACCTGTCGACATGCGCCGCGGTTTCGACGGATTGAGCGGTCTTGTTTGCGATGTCGTCAAAGAGGACCCTCAGTCTGGTCATCTTTTTGTTTTCTCAAACAAGAGAAAAAATCTTTCGAAGATATTGTGGTGGGATCGTTCCGGCTATTTCCTACTTTGCAAGCGTCTTGAGCGGGGGACATTTTCATTCTTCGACGAAACCGCAAGGGGTGCAAGCAGCTACACCATAAGTTCTTCCGACCTCGCCTTGATCCTTGAGGGCATCGATCTGCGTGGGGCCAAGCGTCGTCCTGCTCATGACGACGGCTTCGAAGTTTGAAGCAATGATTGTATTTCTTAGAATGTGTCGTGAACAATCCTGCTTGCGACAACTCGATTGACGTTGATTGCCTGAGCCTCGAAGAGGCTCGGGATTTGATCCGGCAATTGATGCTTGAGATCGACTATCTCAGTGAAGACAAGAAGATTCTTCTCAACCGCCTCTTTGGCAAGAAGTCAGAAAAGACCAATCGCGATCAGCTTCATCTCTTTGAGCAAGAAGAGGAAGATGAGGATGAGGATGAAGAACAGGTCATTCCCACTCACACACGGCGCAAGAGCAAGAAAAATCGGCAGGGTCGTCCTGCCTTTCCTGCTCATCTTCCTCGCGAAGAGTTTCACTGCGAACTCAGTGGTGATGATCTTTCATGCCCAGATTGCGAAGCTGAACTCAAGCGCATCGGCGAAGACATCTGCGAGCGCGGCCATATTGTCCCAGCGAAGATCATCGTGAGGCGCTTCATCAAGGGCAAGTACGCTTGCCCCAATGGTCATGTCTTGAAAACGGCGGAAGCGCCGGCTGCGGTAGTCCCACGCGTTAAGTATGAGCCTTCGGTTTACGCGCACATTGCAGTCTCCCGGTTTGGGGATCACTTGCCCTATACCCGACAGGAGAGCATCTTCAAACGCCAAGGTTTTGCCATTCCACGCTCGACCATGGGCGACATGATGCAGAGACTCGGAGAAATCGCCGGAGAGCCTATCCTCAAGCAGATGCTAAAGGAACTCCTAACCGAAGACGTGGTTCAGGCGGACGAGACAACGATCACCGTCTTGAAAGAGGGCCAAAAGGGTACACTCTCTGGATACATGTGGGTCTATCGCAGCCCGACGAAAGTACTCTTTGACTTCACCATCGGCAGAGAATCCCTTGGCCCGACGACAATTCTTGCGCTCTTCTTCGGCATCCTTCAGATCGATAGCTATTCTGGATACAACGAGATCGTCATCAAGAATAGCCTCATTCGGGCTGGATGTTGGAGTCATGCCAGACGCAAGTTTCACGATGCTTTGAAGAGCAACAAGAAACATGGCGCTGCCATGCTGTCCCTCATCGGACGGCTCTTTCGTATTGAAGCCATACTGAAATGGTTGCGTGTTCGACGGCATTTGTGCGACGATGATTTCTTTGCACTGCGTGTCGCTGTGCGAACGCGTTACTCCAAGCCCGTGATAGAGAAGATCGAAACTCGTCTACTCGACGTGAAGGCGATGCGCTCAATATTGCCCAAGAGTGCTATGGGCAAGGCTGTGAAATATGCTTGGAACCAAAGAGAAACTCTGAAGGCTTTCATTGAGCATGGCTGTGTCGAGTTGGACAACAATGCTGCCGAACGTGCAATCAGGCAGGTCGCGGTCGGTCGCAAGAACTATATGTTTGCAGGCAGCGTCAAGGGTGGCAAGACTGCTGCGATTCTCTACTCGCTTATTGGCAGCTGTAAAGTCTTGGGCATCAACCCGCAGGCTTACCTCGAAGATGTCTTGATGAAGGTTGCCATCACGCCACAGTCCGAGGCCCATATCCTGACACCCTGGGGCTGGCAAAAAAGCCAGGCGCAGAACTCAATAGCCAATCTAGCTGATTAAATTCATCGGATTTTTCCTCCTCACCATTCGGTGAGGCCCCCATCAATTCTACTTCCAATCCGCCAGCCTCGGCGGAAATCAAGACTTCCTGGCATGGGAAGAGCGTGCGTTTACAACGCTTCGCGCTCGGAAGTCCCGTCACTGCTGGCCGAGATCACTGGCCCGCATTTGTCATTCACTCGGGGAAACGGGTGCTCACAGTGATCCCTGGCCAATAACGGACTCAAGAGGCTACCCGCAGATCCCAAAATGACTGGCAATCGAGTCCAGACGCGGAATCGCTGAAGATCAAGGAAATCATTTGACACGCATGGGTACTTCAAATACCGTCCAAGGTCGTCTCTGATTGGATACAGGGCGATAAACTAACGTAGCTCGCGTAGGGAATTGGGGAGGTTATTGACAATGTACGTCAAACAGGTGATTGTCTTTTCGATTCTTATTCTCGGATTGTTCCAGTCACTCTTGAGATCGCAAACTTTGCCTCGAGCAACTTTTTCTAGATATATTATTTCACGCCCAAGAACGTCACCTCCTTTACATTATTGGGATCAAATGGATGACGAAAGAAACGGTGTCGTAGTGCTTATGCCCACGAATCCCGTTCCAAACGGCCTTGGAATTTTGTGGCTCGATAGCTCTGGGTTTTCGTCCCACAAAGACACTTATTGGATTGGCGATATTCGCCTTAACTTGTTTCAACGTTTCCTAAGGAGAGGGTACACTGTATTTATTATTACTCATCCTGAAACGACCAAACTCGTACATGAGAATTCTGGGAATCCAGCGGATCCCGTGCCCGGGTACATTACTCCGGAACAACGCGACTTTATTGCAGAGTCAATATTGGTGATCAAGCAATGGTGCGTCTCGAATCCACTTAATTTGGCCGCCCCCACGAGTTACACTGGCACTTTCTTTCCAGTAAATGCCCCACAGTTACAAGGCTCTTGGGCAATCACGGGTGCTAGTTCTGGAGGTTTTTTCGCCCTTGATATCGCCCTTGAAAAACACTCTAAGCGCAAGAGTTCACAGTTTCTCCACAACTCGGTCAACTACGATCTGGATACTCGTGTTGGTGCAGCTTTCGTCGAATCCCCAGGCTGCGACTCGTACAATTGGCGTTTCCCGGGTGACATTTCGCCTTTGCGCCGTGCCGCACAGAATTATGTTCATCCAGATCTGTCAATGTGGGGTTATCCAGTCCCTGAAGCAGATCCAGCGCATGTTCCGAGTCACTATGTGCCTGGAAGTCAGATAGCTTTTCCGCCATCGAACTCGCAAGTCTTGAAAGATTCGGTGGCCGGCATTGCAAGCGCCAAAGATTTTCCTGAGATCTATCTCAAACTTAAGCCGAATTGGGCAACAAATTCCTTGGACAGAGATGTTGAATGGGACGCTCTGAATTTCGTATTGCCAGGAACAATGCTTGATCCGCTCCTAAACGCAAACGCGAATACAAGTTATCCACCGCTACCTAACGACTGGATGCAGATGTTTGCTGGTTTTCAGCCCGTAGACAAAATTGGTTCAAATCTAAGCAACTCCCCCCCGGAGATTGACGTACCGATCTTGTATTTCTTTGGTGACAATGACTCGATTGTACCACCATATCAGGCAAAGTTATATAAAGATACCTACGATGCAGCCCATTCGACCGCGGGTCCTATGGGTAGCCCCTTGACGTTTGACACCCTATATCCGCGTATTGGAGGGCACCATGGATCTCGTGACTTGGATTCGAAAGACCGGGAGGAGGGGATTTCTTTTTTTGACCAGGAGCTGCGCGGAATTAGCGATGCAGACCGTGACGGATTGGAAGATACAAATGAAACTGGGTTGACAGCTGGATTTTCAGATACGGACGGTGATGGCCAAATGGACGGCAATGAGTACATTCATTCGGGAGACAACATCACAGAAGCGGTTGATCCGTCCTCGAAATTTCAGATCACGTCGATGAGCAAGAAACTCGATCCGACGCAGACCGAATGGGATATTGAATTGTATTTCGATGGAAAAGGCTCGACTGCTGCAGATTATGTCCTACAGAGCTGCAAATGGCTCCTGAAGGACGATGGCAATGGAAGTTTTCGTACTTATCCTCGGTGGAAGGATATGGTGCAGTCTCCAATGATCACAAATCTGTCGACAGGGAAGTTTAAGGCCACTTTCAACAGAGCGGTCAATTCTGGGAGCGATGAGAAGTATTACCGTGTTGCGTTGGTTTCCACGAACAGCAATTTCAATTCAGTGACGACCGCACCTGTGGGGATAAAGAAAGGGCGTATTCGCCGCGAGAATCATCCCCAAACGGGAACTTCGACGGCTAAAGACGTGGTCAATCTTATTTGCTCGCCTTTTCACAATCCGGACGAACGACGAGTCGCTGTCCTTTCAAAATCGAACATTGCCCTAGTCACGACGTGGGTTACTCATGCTGGGCTCGCAATGCCGTTCTCAGCGAGAGGCAAACTGCAGACTCTACCGCTACATCCGACAAATACTAGTGATTTTGAATACTACGTCATTATTCAGAAGGATTTCTCGAAGTCTTCGAATCGTGCAGGCCGTTCTTCAGTCCCGCCCCCGGTCTACCTTCCAAGTCCTGAGGACCATGGTATTGAGGGGCACTGGTGGTTCTTGGATGGTGCCAGCGCAAACAGTATCACGATAACTGAACGCCATTCATATTTGACCCAGGCCTTTGACCTTCCTCTACACTCGAGTGTTTCGATTCGCAAACTGATTTCTTTGGCGGATTTGTTTGATGGATTAAAGAATACCGCGGCCGGGGCACCGGTGGACAGTTGGTTGCGCGCCTCCGCTGGGGCACCAAGTCCATTTGTCCATGGCGACAAAATTCGTTTCCTCAAGCGGGGTTCTCATAATGTCGTTTGGGAAACCCTAGGATCGTTCTCACCTCCAATTGCTAGTCAAGCGACGATTACCTTCGACGAAATGACAAACCCTAGGATCGGACAATGGCGTGACGAAACCACAAATGCAGTCGTCAAATTAGAAGACTATCGGCTTATGCCAGACGAGGCCATCCAATATATCGCAAAGCCGGCCAACTACGGTTTAGACTACGAGACCTATTGGAATTCGGGCTTTGTGTCGACAAGTGATATTTACGCTTACGTTAACTCCCTTGCAGGCACCGCGACTCTACCCATTAATCCTCCGACAACCAATTTCGGAGGGGTAGAGTATGGCAGGTCGACTATTGGATGGCCATTTCCAACCGATTCAAGATTAGCCACCTATTCTGGTCAATCGACTATGTTTTTTGACTCTGGACTGACGATGAAGATGAATAAGATTGATGCAGCGACTGGCCTCAGAACGACGACTGGAACTCTTGGTCAATCTAATCTACCTTCTACCGATACTGCGGGGGCTGTCATGTATTACACGGATTACCTAGGGCCAAACTATATTGGCGATTCACCGCTATCGGCTTCGGTAGTCTGGGGTGATTTCACAGGCGAATTCTTTTACTATGCGCCTGCACTACCGCTAATTCGATCGGTCGACGTTCGCGACCCCTCACAGATTGTCTATGGGACGAATCTGGCAGCCGAAGGCGGCACCGTCGTGAATTCTAAACTCAAGTTAAGGGGCGGTCGTGGGTACAATATTCTGATGAATCGCAAACCTGGCGAAGAGCACATGTTTCTTCAAGAGTGGCGAATGAGGCGCCCCTACCGACGGCCATAGAATCGTAGTTGGCCTTGCTCCGATTCAATTGATATCTCGGAATACTGGATTTCCCCGCTTCGGCTGACAGTTTTTCGCTACGATATTCAATTGGAGATTCCCCATTCAGGAGGCATGACCAGAATCTAAGTATGAGTCGCAGAGAGAATTGCTGGTTCATCGCTGTGACGAACCATTTCTTGTGGACTGAAAAAGGGCTCTTCACGGATTTTAGTGGCTCTGGGTTGCGAGTTTTCTTTGGCAATGCGAAAATCTTCGAATGCTTAACTTACCTGAACACTATGCGCAGCTTCTTGGTCTCGACGAATCTTGGCACGTAGATGATGTGGATCTTTCGATCGAAGACAATCGAGTGACCATCAATCTACATGCTGTTTGATCTTCCCCCAGTTTGGTAGACACGGAGAAAGGAGTATATAGTGCTCCAGAAAGGTGGCCCCAAATGCCCAAGAAAAGAAAACAGTATAATCGCGAATTCAAGATCGAAGCGGTCAAGCTTACGGAAGATCCAGAGAGGTCGGTAGCAAGCGTGGCGTCGAGTCTTGGCGTTTCCACTAGCACTCTTCATTCATGGAAAAAGAAGTATTCCGTCGACGGGCTTTTCGCCTTCCCAGGTCATGGAAAACTTAAGCCGGTTGATGACGAGCTTCGCAAAGTCAAGAAAGATCTTGCACGAGTACGGCAAGAACGAGACGTGTTAAAAAAAGCGATGGGCTACTTCGTGCACGACAAACGCTGAGATTTCGTTTTATTCGAGATCACAGGAAGTCCTTCGAAGTAGCCCTAATGTGCAGAGTTTTGGAAGTCTCCCGGAGCGGCTTCTACGCTTGGTTGGAGAGACCAGAGAGCGAGCGAGCGAAGTCAGATAAAGCTCTGTTCGAAAAAATTGAAACGATCTACACGGAGAATCGCGGGGTCTATGGATCACCTCGAATTCACCGAGTACTGATTAAACAGGGCGATAGATGCGGCAAGAATCGAGTTGCGCGAATCATGAAAGAGCAAGGAATAAGAGCTAAGGGGAAGCGAAAGTTCAAGCCACAAACGACAGATTCGAAGCACTCTCTTCCAATTGCGAAAAACTTGATCAAGCAAGACTTTAGCGCAGCAGGGCCCAATCAGCTCTGGTTGGCCGACATCACCTATATAGCGACCGACAAAGGATGGATGTACTTAGCGGCGATCATCGACGCCTATTCACGAATGATCATCGGTTGGGCTATGGCGGATCACATGAGAAAGGAATTGGCTCTTGAAGCCTTGGAGATGGCCGTCCAGAGCCGGGGAGTCACTGAAGGACTCATTCACCACTCTGACCGCGGGTCCCAATATGCATCGAACGCATACCAAGAAGAACTGAGCAGGTTGGGCATCCTCTGCAGCATGAGCGGCGTTGGCAATTGCTACGACAATGCCATGATGGAGAGTCTCTTCCACACATTGAAAGTCGAGTGCGTTCACGGAGAGAACTTTGAAACGAGAAGCGAGGCGAAATCAGTAATTTTTGAGTACATAGAATGCTTTTACAATCGTCAGAGAATCCACTCGAGTCTGGGATACAAAACGCCAACTCAATTCGAAGAGCAGGTTGCATAGAAGTGATGGACAAACAAACCCAAAATTCGCCCCATGGGGCCCGCCTTCGGCGGAAGAGCCCGAGCCCAGGGAGGAACTCCGCTTCGCTCCATTCCTCCCTGGGACCCCTCGGCCTTTTGGATCATGAAGCACTTGCAATTCACCATGTACAAGACTAAAGTCAAAGACGAAGTTTATCTTATGTTGGTGTCCACCAACTCGGGGTAAGACTAATTCGTATCGGTCGAACTCAATGGACCAGTAATGAGA